>JBQTJL010000203.1:0-9351 GCA_052387135.1 Methanobacteriota archaeon
GGACCTTGCGTCGGCCCGGCCCGCCGGGCGGTTCCTCGTCGTCTCGCTCGAGCTCTGCAGCCTCGCCTTCATGCGGTCCGAGCTCTCGCCGAAGATGGTCGTCGCCGCGACCCTGTTCGGCGACGGATGCGCCGCCGCCGTCGTCTCCGGCCCGGCCGCCCGAGGCTCGGGGCCGCGCATTTTGGCAGCCGCGTCGCACCAATGGCGGGACACGGAATGGGTGATGGGGTGGGATGTCCTCGATGAGGGTCTCGGCGTCGTCTTCTCGACCGAGATCCCGGCGTTCGTCTCGCGCGAGATCCGGCCGGTCGTCCTCGAATTCCTTAAATCCTCCCGCGCGGACCGGCCCCGGATGTTGCTGCATCCGGGCGGCGCGAAGGTGCTCGCAAGCTACCGCGCCGCGCTCGATCTTTCCGAGGCCGACCTTGCCGACTCCGCGTCGGTGCTCCGCGAGTACGGGAACATGTCGAGCCCGACGGTCCTCTTCGTGCTCGAGCGCGCGCTTTCGCGCGGCGCGCTCCGCGACGGCGAGCGGGCCCTGTTGGGCGCGCTCGGGCCCGGGTTCGCAAGCGAGCTTGCCCTCCTGGAGGGATAGTGCTCGGGCCGTTCTTCGCGCTCCTTCTCGCCGAGCGCGCGTTCGAGGTCTGGCTTTCTCGCCGTAACGAACGGAGCCTTGCCGCAGCCGGCGGCCGCCGCGTCGAGCCGGATGGCTTCGGGCTCCTCGTCGCCGGCCAAACCGCGTTGTTTGCCGGCACGTTCGTCGAGTGGTCGTTCCTTCCGTGGGGGGGCGCGTGGCGCTTCACCGTCCCGCTCGTCGTCGCCGCCCTCATCCTCCAATGCGGTCGCTATTGGGCCGTGGCAAGCCTGGGGCCACGGTGGACGACGCGGGTCGTCGTCGTCCCGGGCGCCCCGCCGGTGACGCGGGGGCCCTACCGGTTCCTCCGCCACCCGAACTACGTCGTGGTCGTCGCGGAGGCGTTCGCGATCCCGCTCGCCTTCGGTGCCTTCGCGACCGCGGCCGTGGTCGGGCCCGCGATGTGGCTTGCGGTCCGACGACGCGTGCGGCTCGAAGAAGCCGCACTTTGCGCCGCCGGGCCGTACGATGCGGCGTTCGGAGGGACATGCGCTTCGCGGGCATGAGCATGCGCGCCAAAAGGGGCCAAGGGACGACCCTCCCGCCTTTTGGCCCGTGAGCGCGCGCGAAGCGCGCTCATGCCCGTGGCGTCCGTCGATGGACGTCGCGCACGCTCGCCTGGTCCGTCGGCATGAGGACGACCTGCTGCACGTTCATGTGCGAGGGCCGCGTCACCGCCCAGCGGATCGTCTCCGCGACGTCTTCCGGCGAAAGCGGCGTCATCCCTTCATAGACGGCCCGGGCCTTCGCCGCGTCGCCCCGGAGCCGGACCGCGGAGAACTCCGTGTCGCCGACGAGGCCCGGGGCGACCTCGGTCACGCGCACGCCGGTCCCGTGGACGTCGAGCCGGAGCCCTTCGGTGATCGCCGCGACCGCGTGCTTCGATGCGCAATAGACCGCGCCCCCGCGGTAGACCCAGTGGCCCGCGGTCGAGCCCACGTTCACGACGTGGCCGCGGCCGCGCGCGACCATCCCCGGAAGGACGGCGCGCGTCACGCGAAGGAGACCCTTCACGTTGGTGTCGAGGACGACGTCCCAGTCTTCGGGGTCCCCTTCCTGCAACGGCTCGACGCCGATCGCGAGGCCCGCGTTGTTCACGAGCACGTCCACGGCCTCGAACTGCTCGGGGTGCGCCTTCCGCGCGGCCGCGAGAGAGGAGGGATCGGTCACGTCGACGGCCAACGCGTGCGCCGGCTTTCCCGAGAGTTGCCGCATCTCCTCGACGATCCGCCGGAGGGCGTCGGCCCGCCGCGCGACGAGCACGAGCTCGGCCTGCTCCTTCGCGAACGCCCTCGCGGTCGCAAGCCCGATCCCGGCCGAGGCCCCCGTGATGAACACGCGCATGAGGTCCGCTCACGTCCGCCTTCTACCTTCTACCTTGCGTTGGGACCGGCGATTCCCTTCATGGGTTCGCCGTGCGGGACCGTCGCCAGAAGTAGACCGGGACCCCGGTCGCGACGATCGCGGCCCCGATCGCGGCCTCGCGCGGCTGCTCCACGAGCGTCTGGAGGACGACGAAGCCCGCCGCGGCCGCAAAGAGCGCAGGGGTCCACGGGTAGCCCACGACGCGATACGGGCGGTCCGCCTCGGGACGGGTCCGGCGGAGCCGGAACAGCGCGAGGGCGACGAAGAACAGCGTCGCCCAGACGACGAAGACCGCGTAGGTGATGATCTCCTGGAACCCGCCCATCGCAAGGAGAGACGTCGAGACGACGAGGTGGAGGACGAGCGCCGGCGCCGGCGTCGCAAAGCGCGACACCGAGGCGATCCCGCGGGGGAGCCAGCCGTCTTCCGCGAGCGCGAACGGGATGCGCGCGCCGGTGAGGACGCCGCCGTTCAGGTTTCCGAACGTCGAGACGAGGACCGCGCCCGCGACGAACGCGCCGCCGGAGGCAAAGAGGCGCGACGCGGCGTCCGTCGCGACGAGCCCGGAGGCCGCGACGCCGTCCGCCGAGAGCACGCGCAGGTAGGCCCAATTCGCGGCAAGGTAGAGTATGATCACGAGCCCGACGCCGGAGGCGAGCGCTCGCGGCAGGTTCCGGGAGGGGTCCCGCACCTCGCCCGCGACGAGGGTCACGTTGATCCACGCGTTGTAGGCGAAAAGGATCGCGACGAACGCCGCCGACAGCCGGCCTCCGGCCTCGACCGGGGACGGGCCCGCGGACGGGGACGAGGGCGCGAGGACCGCTGCGGCCGCGACGATGAGGGCGAGCGAGAGCGCCTTGAGGAGCGTGAGGACGTTCTGGACGCGGCCCGTAAGGAGCACGCCGAGGTAGTTCACGAACGTGACGGCGGCGAGCGCCCACGCGGCAAGGAGTTTCACGCCGAGGTCGGTGAGCGGGAAGAAGTAGGAGACATGGATCGCGAACACGAACGCGACCGCCGCGCCGATCGCGGCCTTCGCAAGGAAAAAGTACCCCCACGCCGAAAAGAACGAGACGGCATCGCCGAACGCCTCGCGGAGGAAGTGGTAGAGGCCGCCGGATCGGGGATACATGGTCGAAAGCTCGGCGACCGTGAGGGCGCCCGCGAGCGAGAAGAGCCCGCCCACGGCCCAGAGCGAGAGGATCACGCCGGGGTCGGCGAACTCGCGGGCGACGAGGTTCGGCGCGTAGAAGACGCCGGATCCGATCATCGAGCCCACGGTGATCGTCGTCGCCTCCCAGAACCCCAGCTCGCGTCGGAGCCCGCCCACGCCCCCGCACGGCGGTCCCGGCGGATAAACGTTGAAGAGCCCCGGACGCATCCAGGACGGATGACGTTCACGCCGCATCCCGTAAACCCCGCCGACCCGACCCGCTTCTTCAACGCGGACGGCCTCCAGCTCCGCCTCCAGTGCTTCCTCTTGGTCCGCGACGCCAAGCGCCGCATCGCCTGCGTGCGCCTGAAGAACAACGCGCTCGCCTGGAACCTTCCGGGCGAGACGATGCGCCCGAACGAGGACCCGAACGAAGCCGCCCGGCGGGTCGCCGAGCTTTGGTTCGGAGAGAAGCTCGCCCCGAAGGTCGCGCAGGTCGTGAACTTCCCGGAAGAAGGCGGCGACAAGCGCTGGTACGTCCTGTTCCTCTTCGAGGCGGACGCGCCGGCGGGCGGCCTCAAGGCGCCCGAGGACACCGAGGAGATCCGGTTCGTCGAGCCCGGCACGATCCCCGGGCCGTGGAACCTCGACCATGGGAGCGTGTGGGCGAGGGTCCGCTAGCGCGACTCCGGCACGAGTCCGCGCTCCCGGAGCCGGCTGATCCGAAGGTGCGCCACGACCGGCATGAACAGGTCCGCCATCCGGTGCCCCTTCGGGGTGAGCGAGTACTCGACGCGGACCGGCACCTCGGCGAAGGCCTCGCGGCGGACGATCCCCTGCGTCTCGAGGTCCTTCAAGCGCTGCGAGAGCGTGCGGGAACCGATCCCGCGGAGCGCGCTTTTCAGTTCGTTGAACCGCTGGACGCCGCGCATGCGAAGGAGGAAGCAGATCTCGACGCTCCAGCGCTGGAACAGGGGCTGGAGCGCCTTCACGGTCGAGGCGATCTCCTCGTCGAGGCTGCCGTGCCGCTCGATCCAGCCGACGACGTCCTCCATCCGGCGCCGGTGGCCCTCGGCAAGCTCGTCGAGGAAGGCGTCGAGCTCGCGCACCATCGCCACGTTCGCCTCCGAGAGCGGGTCGGGGCCCCCTCGGGAAGCGGTGTCCGGCCGGACCCCTGCCTTTCGGCGTCGCACTGGCGGCCTTAAGCCTGGCAAGTAGATGATGCTTTCGTCGGGACACGAATTGCAGGAGTGGCCCCTGCTTTCGAAACGACATCAGGCGCTGCCGTGCCGCAAGACCCGTTTCCGTTCGCGCGCGACCCGTGGTGGAGCAAGGCGCTCGTGCTTCTCTTCGTCCTCGTGCCGCTCGCCATCGCGGCCTGGGGGGTCGTCCTCCTCTGGGGGCGCCGCGTCGACGGCATCGACGTCCTGCTCCTCCTTTCGATGTGGGGGATCACGGGGCTCGGGATCAGCCTCGGGTTCCACCGGATGCTC
Source organism: Methanobacteriota archaeon (assembly GCA_052387135.1). Classification (GTDB taxonomy): domain Archaea; phylum Thermoplasmatota; class SW-10-69-26; order JACQPN01; family JBQTJL01; genus JBQTJL01. The sequence continues at coordinate 4,646 of JBQTJL010000203.1, forward strand.
ACCCACCGCGCCTTCGAGGCCGCGCGCCCGGTGAAGGCGGTCCTCTTGGTCTTGGGCTCGATGGCCGTCCAGGGCCCGGCCGCCGACTGGGCCGCGACGCACATCCGGCACCACGCCCGCGCCGACAAGGAGGGCGACCCGCACAGCCCGGTCGAAGGGTTCCTCCATGCGCACACGGCGTGGCTCGTCCGCGACCGGTTCGTGCGGTCGGGGCCCGTCTACGAGAAGATCGCGGCGGACCCGATCGTCGCCTTCGTGAGCCGCACCTTCTTCCTGTGGGTGGGCGTCGGTCTTCTCATTCCCGCGGGGATCGCCTACGCCGTTACGGGAAGCGTCGCGGCCGCGGCGCAAGGGTTGCTCTGGGGCGGGGTCGTCCGCGTCTTCGTCGGGCACCACATCACCTGGAGCGTGAACTCGGTCGCGCACGCGTTCGGGACGCGGCCGTTCGTGACGGACGACGAGAGCCGCAACAACGTCCTCGTCGCGCTGTTCGGGTTCGGCGAAGGGTGGCACAACAATCACCACGCGTTCCCGCGGTCCGCGTTCATCGGGATCCGATGGTGGCAATTCGACCCGGGGCGCCTCGTGATCCGCGTACTCGCGGCATTTGGGCTCGTGTGGAACGTGTGGCTGCCTTCACAACGCGCGCTTGGCGCCCGAGCCGCGCCACGGCGTTCGTGAACCGATCGCTTGGAAAGCCTCGTGCCAACGTATAAATAGGCACGAGGCGGCTTATGTTTCATGCAGGGCCGCACAGGCATGGCGGCCATCTCGTTCGTCGCGATACTTTTTGCAGCATTTTCTGGCCTGAAAGCACTAAGCCCTGCGCAGGCTCAGGCGGACCCGTTGATGCTCCTCCATTCATCACTTAGCGAGGTCTTGATTGACCTTGAAACAGGGATGGCGCTCGATTGCTCCGCGCCAGGATGCGGCGCGACGACGTTGGGCGGGTCGCAGGCGACCGGTTCCTCCGATAATCCGGGCGATTTGGGATGCCCGACGTATTGTTCGGCCGGGTATGCCCAGTGCGGCTGGTCCCGCGCTTCCATGGGGACGACCTGTTTCGACGAACTGGGCCCTGTTCGGATCAAGCAAATGCACATCAAGTACTGTAGCCCCAGTTGTGCCAATTCGCCAGGGAGCCAATACCTCACGTCGGGATCCGTGCACAATCATCCTGCTAACGCCGATCGGTACTGGTGGGTAAATTTCCGGGACGGCGCACCTCGTTGTGCTGAGCTGGACGGAGACGGAAATCAAGCGACGGCCGTGAACGGCTTCGTTTCTGCGGATTCTGTCACATGTCCCGCGCCCTCGCCTGCCGGGACGTGGGTTGTCGGTTCCTCCTATCCGGCCGGGTGGGGTGGGGGCGGGGGTGGGGGCGGAGGCGCAGGTCTTGGCGCTTGTCCTGTCTGGTATTCATCTCAAAACGGGCGTTGCTTCCGTGTTTATTGAAGCACGCCACCCCCGGGCGGTCCGTTGCCTGCTGCCCTGGGGTCTCATCCTGGCGGCAGGATGCGTGCAAAGTGACCCGGGACCGCCAGATGGCCAAGACACCCTCGTCCGCGACCTAAACCGTCCGGCGCCAGACCCATGGCAGAATTTCACAGACCAATACGTTCTCCTTCTCATATCGGCGAACCTCGACGACCCGAAGTCATCCGCGCCCGCACCAGACAGCCGGGACATGGAATTCCGACCACCTGCCCAGCCCGTGTTCTTCGAACCGGCGAACTTTTCTGTGGACCGGCAGCGGAAGGTCTTCGCGACCGATTTGAGCGTGGCGTTGGATGACCTCCGCGCCATCGTCGCACTCTCCGGCACATGGCGCAACTCTTCCGGGTCGCATCCCTTGTCGGCCCTGAACGCATCGGACGCGTTTTTCCACCCAACGATCTCCGGAGAATTGATCTACATTCTGTTGCGTCCTCACGGAGTTCACCTTGATTTCTATCCAGGTTCCGCTGAAAAACGGGTCACACATTCGGGAGGAGAGGTGAGCACCGGCAAGGGAGTCTCGACCGATCTCGCCCCGAGCGAATACGTCGATGCTGAATTAGGTCCAAGCCAGGATCGCGAGCGGCCGACGTTCCTTCGGATAGAGTACGTGGGCTTGTGGGAAAAAGCCCACATCGAAAAGGCCCCTACGCTTCCTTCGCCTTGATTCGCTTCAACCGGAACGTGTTCTCGCGCTCCATCTCCTCGAGGCGGAACTGGATGAAGTTCTTCGCCGCGACCTGCTCCGGGATGATCTTGAACTCGAGCGCGTTCACACGGCGCTTCGTGCGCTCGATCTCCTCAAGCAACCGCTTCATCGAGGTCTCGACCTCGGCCGCCGCGATCGCGGTCTCGACCAGGTCCTCGTAGGACCGGGCCGCCTCGTCGATCCTCGGGCTCGTGCCGATGATGCCGTAGCCGCGCTCGGTGAGCTTCGAGCGGACGCGGCTCCCCTTGATCTCGGGGACGCGGACGCCCATGATGTTGCGCTTCGACACCTCGAGCGTGGGCTTGTTCGCGAGCGCGAGGGCGGCGGATTTCACCGCGAGCGAGCCTTCGACCGCCTGTGCCACGCCGATCTTTTCCTCGGCCGCGGCGTACTGCTTCGCGGACTTTCCGCGGATCTCTTTGACCTTGTCGAGGAGCTCGAAGAACTCGAGGATGAGCCCGTCCCGCTTCATTTTGAGGAGCTTGTGGCCTTTCTCGGAGAGCTTGATCTGGCGTTTGAGCTGGATCAGCTCCATCCGTGTGGGCTTGTACTCTTTGGCCACGCGCTCCGGATGGGAAGGTTCCCTTTAAAGGTTTCCTCGGGCCTTGGCGCGTCGTCGCGGCTTCGGGATGGTCCGTAGCCGGTACTCGCGGTGCTCGGGCGGGACCTTGTCGCCGGGCCGCGGCCGCGTCATCCGCTTCGAAGCGCTCGGGGCGGTCTCGCGCGCCTTCGGGCGGACGCGGCGGGCCTCGCCCCGGAGCTCGGTCGCCTTCGAGCGCTGCGGCGCGTACCGGCGCCGCCGTAGGCGTTCCAGCGACTCCCGGGCGGCCTCGAGGGCCCGTGCCCCGCGGCGACGGGCGGCGTCCCGCGCGCGGCGGGCGGCAGCCTCGCCGTCCGTCATCAGCGTCCCTTCCCCTTCGTCTTCGGGCTACGGCGCCGGGCCGGGACGCGTCGGCCCTTCCGTCGGGCCTCCGAGATCGCGGCCGCGACCGCCTGCATCTCGCCCATCCCTTTCTTCTTGTGCCGTCGGATGTGCCGGGAGATCAACGTCTGGGCGCCTCTGCTGTACTTGCGTTCGGGCATCGCCACTCTTTCGTAGCCGAGGCGTCTTAGCCGTTGCCCGTGGAAACAGCAGGTCCTAGACGTAAAGGTAGAGCGCGGCGACCAGCGCGAGGGCCACGAGATGGTATGCGGCGCCGATCGCGACGAAGCCCCACGACCGCGATTCCCAAAGCGCGCGGCCGGCCTGCACGGGCAGGAAGAACCCGAGCCAGGTCCAACCTGCGCCCTCAAGGGCGGTCATCAGGTTCGCCTCCTCGCCGGCGGCCCAGAACGCCTCCATCACGTGCGCGAAGACCGCGACGAGGAGAATCGTCCCTACGAGCTGGCCGACGATCGGGACCGCCATCGCTCCCATGGTAGGCTTCTTCGACATGTCGATCCCGAGTTCGGCCGCCCAGCGCTTGCCGAAGATCGGGCCGTACCAGAGCCAGCCGAGGATGAAGGTCGCGACGATTCCGGCCGCCATGCCCACCACGTTGAACTCGGGTTCGAACGCCATGGGACTCCCCCGCTCCGAGCCGTCCGGCGTCTATTCAACGTTTCGAAACGGTTCGAGGGGATGGGCTACGCGGAATGAGGGGCTTCGCCCCGGGATGAGCTCACGCGGAATGGCATGCCGTGCTGGCTCGGAGAGCCATTCCGCGGGCAAAAGGCCGCTCATCCCGGCCCGAAGGGCCCCATTCCGCGGGCGAGCGTCAGCGAGCCGGCTCATCCCTGTCGTTTCACGCGCATCGCCCACTTCGCGCGGAACTTCGCGAGCTTCGGCGCGATGACCGCTCGGCAATAGCCTTCGGCGGGATTCCGTCGGTAGTACTGCTGGTGGTAGTCCTCGGCGGGGTAGAACCGGGGCGCCGGTGCGACCTCGGTGACGATCGGGTCCTCGAAGACCTTCTCGTCGGAGAGCTCCCGGACGATCGCCTCGGCCGCGGACCGCTGCTCGTCGCTGTGATGGAAGATCACGGAACGGTATTGGGTGCCGACGTCGGCGCCTTGGCGGTCGGGCGTCGTCGGGTCGTGGATCGAGAAGAAGATTCCGAGGAGGTCCCTATACGTCACGACGGAAGGATCGAACGTGACTTGGACGACTTCGGCGTGTCCGGTGTCCCCTTCGCAGACCTCCTCGTACGTCGGGCCCTTCGAGTGTCCGCCCGCGTAGCCCGAGACGACCTTCTCCACGCCGCGGATCTCCGAATAGACGGCCTCGAGGCACCAGAAACAGCCGCCGCCGAACGTCGCGATCTCCTTCATCGCGCCACGATGGTCGCGGAGGTCTCTTCAACCTTTTCCCACTTCGCCCCAAGATAGCTACCGGGAGGCCCTGCGCGACTGCTTACGGCCCCGAAGGCGGAGGCGCGCACGGCGGGGGCCACGGGCGCCCGGCTCGGGCGGGGGGTTCACGTAGGCGCCCTTGTGTTTCCGCGAGAGGCGGGGGTGCGAG
>JBQTJL010000204.1:0-3850 GCA_052387135.1 Methanobacteriota archaeon
GGTCGGGCTCGGTCTGGAGGAGGATGCTCGAAAGCGTCGCGGGAAGGTGCCTCCTTCCATCGCGGACGCTCATGAGGACGCTAATCGCCGGGCGGTTCATGGGATGAGCTCCCGGTAGACCGCGAGCTCGCGCGGGACGACGGCGGAAAGCGACATCGTCGCGACGACGTGGTCCCGGGCGGCGCGGCCGATGTCGCGGCGCAGGCCCGGGTCTCCTAGCGCGAGCTCAATCGCGGCGCGGAGCGACGGGACGTCGGTGCCGCAGACGAGGCCGTTCTTGCCGTCTTCGAGGACTTCGCGGGTCCCGTGTACGTCGGTCCCGACGACGGCGAGGCCGCATGCCATCGCCTCGAGGAGCGCCTTCGGATGGCCCTCGTAGACCGAAGGCAGCACGAAGAGGGTCGCCCGGTTCATGAGGCGGGGAAGGTCGCCGTGGGGAAGGTTGCCGTGGAACGTCACGCGGAGCCCCGCGCGGGCCGCAAGCTCGCGAAGCGGTCCCTCGAGTGGGCCCGTTCCGACGAGGTCGAGGTGGACGTCGAGCGGCTGCATGGCCTCGAAGAGCGCGGGGAGGTTCTTCTGCCGGTCGAGCCGGCCGACGGCGAGGACGCGGGTGCGGCCGCCGTCGTCGGGCTCGCGCTTCGGAACGAACACGTCGGTCTCGACGTAGTTCGGGACCACGGTCACCGCTTCTTCGGAAAGGCCGTGACGAGCGACGGCCGCTTTCCGCGCTGCCTCGGAGGTGACGAGGACGTGGTCCGCGGCGCGGAAGACGGTCCGCTCTTCCCGAAGTGCGCGCCGCGCCCGCCATGACGCCGCGCCGAACTGGTGGACCACGAACTCGTAGTGCGGATAACCGCATCGGGCGACGAACGGCGCCTGCGCGCGGCGCGCCGCGCGCAAGGCGACCGTCGAGCCGGGGAGCTGGTTGCTCTTCACGATCCAGCGTCCGCCGAGGCGTCCGAACCGCCACGGAAGCAACGCCGCGTGGAGGGAGACCGGGAGCCGTCCCTCGTTCTGCAGGACCCTCAGGCCGGGAAGGATCGGGGCGTGGCGGTCGTCGTCCCGCCCGTACGTCGCGAACAAGACCGAGGCCACGTGCGGTCGGAGGGCGCGATAGAGCGCGATCTCGCGCTCGAGCATCCCGGTGGCGGCCCAGACGGCAAGCGAAAGACCGCGGGTGAAGAAGAGGGCGAGGTTGGTCCCGTCGAGGCCGCGGTCGGGGTCCGCGGTCACGACGCGTCGGCCCCCGCAAGGTCGCGGAACAGTCGAGCGTATCGGGCGGCAATCACGTCCGTATGGAACGGCTTCGTCGCCTCGCGCGCCTCCGCGGACCATCTCGGCAGGAGCGCCGGATCGGCAAGGAGCCGGTCGAGCGTCGACGCCCAGTCGTCGAGGTCGCGGCAAAGGTGCCCCCCGCCGTCGGAGAGAAGCCTTCCGTAGGATGGCACGGGGTCGGCGATCGCGGGCAGGCCTTCGGCCATGGGGAGCCCGATCTTGATGATGCTGTGCCCGAGGTTGTAGGGCTGGTCGAGCTGGCGCGGCGCCACGCAGAGATCGCCACGGAGGAGCGCCTCGGGGAAGGTCGCGTACCGCCAGGGCACGAACTCGTAGGGGAACCGGCGCCGCAGCCACCCGCCCGCGCGGCGAAGCGGCGGGGGCTTGTCCGTGACGACGACGAGCGGGATGCGGCGCTCCTCGAGGAGGGGAAGGATCGGGCAAAGCTCGAGCGCCTTCTGCGAATACCCGTTCCAGAGCGCCCGCGGGGGACGCCTCGCGGTCGGCGGTTTCACGCGGGCGAAGTGCCGGATGTCGATCGAGTCGTCGAACACCTCGGCGCGCTTATGGTGCGCGCGGACCCGCTCCGCGATGAACGGCGAGGCGCACGTCACGACATCGGCGACTTCGATCATCGCGAGGCACTCGGCGACGTGCCGCTCGCCGACCGGCGTCCCGAGATGGGGCACGTCCGACGGCTCGAGGTAGTTCACGTTGAGGTCGAAGACGATGCGGCGGCCATCCCCCTTGAGCTTCTCCGCGAGCTCGCGTGCGTTGCCGTCCTGCCACCGCACGAAGCAGGCGATCCGGGCCGCGCCGGACAGTTCGTTGTAGGACGAGCGGATCCCGTGCTCCGCGAGATAGTCGAAGAGCTGCAGGCAGCGGAGCCAGACGGATCCCGGCATCCGATCGTAGTCCCGGTGCGGGACGTTCGTGAACCAATCGACGGCGAGACTCATCACGGCGCGCTCCGGGGCACGAGCCCCTTTTCGATGAGGAATTCCTCGACACCTTTCTGCCACGGCGGGAGGGCCCCGCGCTCGCGGCGGAGCCGGTCCGTGTTGAGCGACGCGTTGCGGGGGCGCCGGACCTTGGAAGGATAGTCGTCGAGCCTGGCCCGGGAAACGCGCACGTCGAGGCCCGCGACGGCAAGGGCGAACGACGCGAAGGAATGCCAGGTGCAGGAGTCGGGGCTCGTCACGTGGATCCGTCCCCTGAGGGGCCTCTTCGCGACGTCGGCGACGGCTTCGGCAGCGTGCCGCGTGTAGGTCGGCGTCATCCACTGGTCGTCGACGACCGAGATCGGCGACCCGCTCCGCGCCTTCTCGAGGATCTTGTCGAGGAAGGTCCCACGCTTGACGCGCGAGCCCAACGCGCCGTAGAGGCTCGCGACGCGGACCACGAGCGTGTCGGCGCACGCGGACGCGGCGAGGGCTTCCCCCGCGAGCTTCGAGGCGGCGTAGACGTTCAGCGGCGCAGCATCCTCGTCCTCGGCGTACGCGTGCTCCGGGTCCGTCTCGCCGGTCCGCGGGGGCGGCTTCGTGCCCGGGAAGACGTAGTCGGTGCTGATGAACAGGTGGCGCGCGCCGACCGCGCCGGCGCCGGCGGCGACGTTCGCGGCGCCCGTCGCGTTCACCGCGAACGCCCGCGACGGGTCGTCGTGGCAGGCTTCGAGGTCGTGGAAGGCGGCGGTGTTCACGACGACGTCGGGCGACACTCGTCGGAGGGCCTCGCGGACGCCCCCCGCGTCGACCACGTCGAGGTCCGCGTGCGTGATCCGGATCGCGACGTCCCGGCGCGACTCGATCGCGGAGGCAAGGTCGGAGCCGAGCTGGCCGGCCGCTCCGACGACGGCGATGCGGGTGGCCATGCCTCACCTCCAGACGAAATCCTGCGGAAGCTCCTCGAGCGACGGCGCCCTCGCGTCCCGCTCGCGGAGGACCGGCCCCGGGATCGGCCACTTCACGCCGATCGCCGGGTCGTTCCAGCGCACGGTCCGCTCGGCGGAAGGATCGTACTCCGTCGTGACCTTGTATTGTACCTCGGCGCCCTCGGAGAGCGTGAGCAGGCCGTGGGCGAAACCCGGCGGGACCCAGAGAAGGCACCCGTTCTCCGCCGAAAGCTCCACGGCGTCCCATCGTCCGAAGGTGGGCGATCCGTGGCGGAGGTCGACGGCGACGTCGAAAATCGCCCCGCCGGTGCATCGGACGAGCTTGCCTTGCGCCTTCGGCGGCGCCTGGTAGTGGAGCCCCCGCAGGGTCCCCGCGGCGCCGGACCGGCTGTGGTTGTCCTGGACGAACGGGCCCCGGATGCCGGCGGCGGCGAACGCGCTTTCCTTGTAGGTCTCGACGAACCACCCGCGGGCATCGCGATGCCGCCTCGGGGTCACGAGCAGGACCTCGCGGAGCACCGGGAGCGGCTCGAAGCGGAAGGTCATGGGCGTCCTCCGAGGATCTCCCGGCCGAGGGCGGCGACGGAGCGCCGGGCCTCGGCGAAGGAAGGGATCCGCCAGAGCGCGCGGGCCACGAGCGGCCCGCTTCGTGGCGCCAGGTCCCGGCCGGCGAGGAAGTCAAAG
>JBQTJL010000205.1:0-4557 GCA_052387135.1 Methanobacteriota archaeon
GCTCCCACGAGGCCCGAAGGGCCGAGTCGCTCCCGCGAGCGAAGCGAGCCGCTCCCACGAGGCCCGAAGGGCCGAGTCGCTCCCACGAGCGGAGCGAGCCGCTCACGGGTCACGGTCGTTCCTTCCGTGGAACGACGTGCACCGGATGCCCCAGCGCCACGTCCGCCGCCTCCATGATCGACTCCGAGAGCGTGGGATGCGGGTGGATCGTGAGCGCCAGGTCCTCGAGGGTCGCGCCCACCTCGATCGCGAGCGCGCCTTCCGAGATCAGGTCCGAGGCGTTCGCGCCGACGATGAAGACGCCGAGGACCGCCCCGTTCGCCTTCTCGTAGACGATCTTGGTGAAGCCGTCGGTCGCGGAGATCGCGAGCGCGCGTCCCAAGGCCGCGAACGGGAACCGCGCCACGGCCACGTCCAGCCCCTTGCTCCTTGCTTCTTGCTCCGTCATGCCGGCCCCGGCGATCTCGGGGTCCGTGAAGACGGCCCCCGGGACGGTCGCGGGCTCGAACGCGACCTTGCGGCCCGCGATCGCCTCGGCGGCGCGGAGGCCCTGATGGCTCGCCCGGTGCGCAAGGAGCGGCGGGCCGGTCAGGTCGCCGATCGCAAAGACGTTCGGCACGTTCGTCTGGAGGCGCTCGTTCACCGGGACGAAGCCCTTCGCGTCGGTCTTCACGCCGGCCTTCTCCAGCCCGAGGTTCTCGGAGTTTGCCCGCATCCCGACCGCGACGAGCACGACGTCCGCCGGGATCTCCTGGGCCTTCCCCTCGATCTCGGCGACGACGACCATGCCCCCCTTCCCCGCCTTGGCCTCCTTGGCCTTCGCTCCGAGGTGGACCGCGACGCCGCGCTTCCCGAGCTTTCGCGCAACGACGTTCACGAGCTCCGGGTCGTTCCCGGGGAGAAGCTCGCGCATCATCTCGAGGACCGTGACCTCGGAGCCGAGGGCCGCGTAGACCGTGCCGAGCTCGAGCCCGATGAAGCCGCCCCCGATCACGACGAGGCGCTTCGGGACGGATTCGAGCGCGAGCGCCTCCTTCGAGCCGATCACGGTCCGGCCGTCGAAGGCAAAGCCCGGGATCTCGATCGGGCGCGCGCCGGTCGCGAGGATCGCGTGCGCGAAGCGCACCTCCTCCTTCCCCGAGGTCGTCGTCACCTCGGCCGTGGTCGGGCCGGTGAGGCGGGCGACGCCGAGGACGTGCTCGACGCCGTTCCCTTTGAACAGCGAGGCGATGCCGCCGGTGAGCTGCTTCACGATGCCGGTCTTCCACGACTGGAGCTTCTTTGCGTCGACCTTCACGGGCCCGCCGCCGACGCCGATCTCCTCCGCGTGCGCGAGGCGGTCCGCGAGGGTCGCGGCATGGATCAGCGCCTTCGACGGGATGCAGCCCCAGTTGAGACAGACGCCGCCCAGCGCGTCGCGCTCGACGACGAGCACCTTCTTCCCGAGCTGCGCGGCGCGGATCGCCGCGACGTAGCCGCCGGGCCCCGCTCCGATGACGAGCACGTCGCACGACTTCGGCATGGCTCTCGTTTTTGGATGGCGGAATCCGTACTTAAGGCCGCTCCTCCGCCTCGAGCTTCCGCTGCACGATCGGGTTCAGCCCGTGCGCCTCGACGAACTCCTCGCGCCAGAACTTCGCAAGCAAGAGGAAGATCGCGATCGCGAGCGGCCCCATGAGGAACCCCACGAAGCCGAAGAACGTGAGGCCGCCGATCGCCGCGACCGCCGTGAGCCCCGGGTGGAGCCCGGAGGCCTGGCCCACGACCCGTCCCCGCACGATGTTGTCGACGTTGCTGATCACGACGAGGCTGTAGACGAGGAGGCCCACGCCGTAGACCGGACCCTTCGCGATGAAAAGGTAGAGCGAGGCCGGGAGCCAGATGATGGCCGGTCCCACGATCGGAAGGACGCTCGTGATCATCATCGCGAAGGCCCAGAAGAAGAAGTTCGGGACGCCGAAGAGGAAGAAGCCGATCCCGCCGGCGATCCCCTGCGAGAGGCTCGCGGCAAGCTGCCCGAGGAAGACGGCCCGCAGCGTCGCACCGGCCTCGGTGACGATGTTCTCCTCCCGCCGCGGGTCGAGCGGGGAGACGGAGAGCGCCCAGTGGACGAGGCCGTCGCCATCGCGGAGCGTGTAGTACATCGTGATCATCGAGATGAAGAGCCCGACCGCGAGGCCCGCGAGCACGCCGACCGCCTTCGTCCCGAGCGTCGCAAGCAGGCCCTGGAGCGCCGGGACCCCGTGCGTTACGACCTGCCGCGCAAACGGCGACGGCTCGCCGTTCTCGGACGTGGAGTTCAGCCACACCTCGGCCTCTTCCGTGCTGAACCCCGAGGCGAGCCGGATCGCGTCGTCCGCGACCTGCCAGCCCAACCACAGGAACGGGACGACGAGGGCAAGGAGCGTCGTCAGCATGAAGATGAGCGCCATCAGGTTCGGCTTCTTCGCGCGCCGGGCCGCCCGCGCGTAGACCGGCCGCACCACGAACCCCAGCGCGAGCCCGAACAGGATGTACGCCATCCACGGGCGCAGCACGAGGAACGTGACGACCGCGAAGATGAGGAGCAGGATGAGCAGCGTGTTCCGCCGGATCGCGAGCCGCACGGCCTCGGCAAACCCGGGACTTGCTATATACGCTTCGCGCGTTCCCCGGGCCCCCGGATGACCGGTTCGGATGTCACTGTGCGCTACAAATCACAAATCTTGCCACATTTTCCATTCATTTGTTCGATAATAGCCCAGATTAACGGTCAAATGATAACGGCATTCCGAAAAAAATATACCGTCTGGAACGCTCGTCACCCCGTCCTCGATACCCGAGGGGGATGGCTTGGATGACGATCGATACCGGAGACACGGCCTGGGTCCTGCTTGCAAGCGCGCTCGTCATGCTGATGACGCCCGGACTCGCCCTATTCTATGGCGGGATGGTCCGGCGCAAGAACGTGGTCGGCACCATGGTGCAGACGTTCGCGGTCTTGGCGCTCGTTTCGATCCTCTGGGTCATCGTCGGATATTCGCTCGCGTTCGGGCCGTCGAAGGGCGGCATCATCGGCGGGCTCGACTGGGCGTTCCTATCCGGCGTCTCTGCGTCCGAGCCGAACCCTGACTACGCCGGCACCATCCCCCACCAGGCGTTCATGGTCTTCCAGATGATGTTCGCGATCATCACGCCGGCCCTGCTCCTTGGCGCCGTCGCCGAGCGGATGCGCTTCCGCGCGATGCTCCTCTTCGTCGCCCTCTGGAGCCTCCTCGTCTACGCACCGCTTGCGCACTGGGTCTGGGGCGTCGGCGGTTGGCTCCGCGGCGCGGGCTCCCTCGACTTTGCGGGCGGGCTCGTCGTCCACGTCTCCTCCGGCGTCGGGGCCCTTGCCGCCGCGCTCTACCTCGGACGCCGCCGCGGGCACCGCCGCGATACGATGGCGCCGAACAACCTTCCGCTCGTGCTCCTTGGCGCGGGGCTCCTCTGGTTCGGATGGTTCGGGTTCAACGCCGGGTCCGCCGTCGCATCCGGGGCGCTTGCGACCTCGGCCTTCGTCGCGACCCACGTCGCGACCGCCGCGGCCGCGTTGGGCTGGGTCGTCGCCGAGATGGTCCACCGCGGGAAGCCCTCTGCCTTGGGGCTCGCCTCGGGCGCGGTCGCGGGCCTCGTCGCGGTGACGCCGGCCTCCGGCTTCGTCACCCCGATCGGCGGGCTCCTCCTCGGGCTCCTTGCGGGCCCGATCTGCTACGCGGCCGTCCAGTGGAAGAACAAGGCCGGTTTCGACGACGCGCTCGACGCGTGGGGGATCCACGGCGTCGGCGGCACCTGGGGCGCGGTCGCGACCGGGATCTTCGCGACGGTCGCCGTGAACGCGGCCGGCAAGAACGGCCTCCTCTCGTCGGCGACCGGAGCGTTGGGCTTCCACGCCGAGAACGCGTCCGTCCTCGTCCCGCAGCTCTTGGGCGTCGCCGTCGCGTGGGGCTTCGCGTTCGTCGCGACGTTCGTCCTCCTCTTTGCGGTCGACCGCGTCGTCGCGGTCCGCGTCTCCTCCGAGGAGGAAGCGGTCGGCCTCGACCACGCCGAGCACGGAGAGACCGGCTACGCCGTCTGCGCCTGCCCGGTGCACTCCGCGCGCCGCGAAGGCCCGCCCGCCCCCGGCGGCGGGAACCCGACCGGCGTCGTCACGATGGCGGCCGTGCTCTCCGACGCGCCCCGCACGAAGAAGTGACCGCCGCAACGACGGCCGCGACCGAGAGCGCCCAGACGCCGGGGCCCGGCACGCCGAGACCGCCGCCCGCGGGCTCGCCTTCGACGGACGCGTCGAGGGGGGGCCCCGCCCCGAGCGCGTTCTCGGCCCGGACCTCGTACGTGTAGGCCCGCTCCGGGCCCGCGGCCTCGTCGAGGAACGCCGTCGCGTTCGGCGCGAACGTCATCGTGATGTGGCCCCCCTCCGGGGTCCTTCGGTCGAGCACGTACTGGACGAGCGCGATCCCGCCGTCGTCGTCCGGACGGGCCCATCGAACGAGGATCCCGCCTTCCGTCCGGACCGCGGACACGTTCGCCGGCGGTCCC
>JBQTJL010000206.1:0-1823 GCA_052387135.1 Methanobacteriota archaeon
CCCGCCTTCGATCTTCGTCACCGTGCCCTTCTCGAACGTGAGCCGGATCGGCCGGTCGAGCGTCTCCGGCATCGCACCGTCGACGACGAGCGTGCCCGAGGTCGTGCCTTCGAGCGGCGCGATGAAGACCTCGCCCGCGGGCAGGTTCGTGAACCCGCCCTTCTTGTGGCAGATCCCGGTGTCGTCGAGGACCCACCGCCGGCCCTCGAGGCCGAAGGTGATGTCGGTCCCGAGCGCGGTCGTCACCCGCGCCTTCTTCGAGCCTTCGAGGAAGACGCCGACCTTCGCGATGCGGGCCGCGATCGCGCGGAAATCGGCGGTCATCGCGCCCTTCTCCATGATGAACTCGTTGATCCCGGGCATCGTCGCGACGCGGACGCCCGCCTCGCAAGCCTTCCGACGCGCTTGCGTGTGGCTCACGGACTTTGCGGTCGGGGCGATGACGACGTCGGTTGCGCGCATGATCGCGGCGATCGCTTCCGGAGGCTCTTCGCCGTGGCGGCTGCGCGGCTTCATCACGGTGAGGAAAGGATCGGCACCGGCCTCGTCCGCCGCGGCGAAGATCGCGCGGCCGATCGGCTCCTTCTCCGTGTCCGTAAGGACGAGCACCTTCTCGCCCTTCTGGACCCCCATGCATTCGTTCACCGCGCGACGCGCGCCGTCCATCAAGCTCATCGTGGGTCTCCTTTACTTCGCGGCCCCCGCCCCCGAACCGTCCCGCATCCGCCTCTGCGGCGGCCCGACGAGGACCTCCCGGAGCGGGAAATAGACCATGAGAAGGGCGATGTAGGCGAACACGAGGAAGCCGGGCCAGTTGAAGCGCGGCGCGTAGGCATACGTCGCGTCCGCGGCGAACATCCACAGGGTAACGCCAAGCCCGACGAGCGCCGGGACGACGAAGCGGGCCGCGCGCGAGAGGGCCCGGCCTCGCGTCGAAAGCACGAGCCAGGCGGCGCCCACGAGGACGCCCACGACCGCGGGGGCGAGCCGCCCCATCGAGTTCGCGATGTGCGCGGTCTGGGCCTCGGCCGCGGACAGCCCGGGGACGGACGGGGCCGACGAGCCCGCGGCGACGATCACGAGGGCGACGAGCACGCCCATCACCGCCTCTCCCGCGATGATGCCGCTTGCAAACAGCGTGCCGTTCCGTTCGAAGCGACCGCGGACCTCGGGCGAGGCGTCCGGCGCGCGCGAGCCAAAGACCGTCTCCGCGACGTGCCGGAGGAGGCCGCCGAGGAACATGGCGGCGTCGGTGCCGAACGGAAGATACATGCCGACCGCGATCGGGAGGATCGGGAGGCGAAGGAGCGCGATCCCGGCGCCGATCACCATCCCGAGGAAGAGGAGCTTCTGGTCGAGGGAGCCTTGGAAGATCCCGTCGAGGATGATCGCCATCAGGTTCGCCTGCGGCGCGGGAAGCGTGTCGCTCCCGATCACGAAGGCGCGGTGAAGGAGGTCGAGGACGATCCCCGCGATGAAGGCGAACGTGAGGCCGCCCGCGGCGATCGCGACCTGCTGCTTCCACGGCGTCGCCCCGACGACGTGGCCGGTCTTCAGGTCTTGGAGGTTGTCGCCCCCGATCGCGGCCGCGGTCGCGATCACGGCGCCCACGCCGAGGGCCGCCGCGATGCCGCCCGCGCCCGAGGCGCCGAGCGCAAGGAGAAGAAGGCTCGTGAAGAGAAGCGTGACGATCGTGACCGCGGAGATCGGGTTGTTCGACGACCCGACCAGCCCCGCCATGTAGGCGGCCACCGCGGAGAACAGGAACCCGGCGACCACCATCGCCACCGCCATGAACAGCGACAGGCCGGTGCTCCCGGTGA
>JBQTJL010000207.1:0-6135 GCA_052387135.1 Methanobacteriota archaeon
GGTCCGAGGCGAACCGGACCATGACCTGGGTCCTCCCGAACTGGCAGGGCACCGAAGCCTCGACGGTCCCGGTCTCGGTGCAGGCGCGCCGGCCCGAGGCGCTCGTCGCGCGGCCGACCGCCGAGGACGCGCGGGTCCAGGTGACGGTCGACCTTCGCGACGCGGACATCGCGCTCTCGGGGGCGACCGGAGGCGGCGTGGGCTCGCTCGACATCGGCGTCGCCGTCCGGCTCGAACTCTTCGTGATGCGCATCCCGGACTCGGTCGCGCCGCGGCTTCCGGCGGGCGTCGAGCTCGAGTACGTGACCGCGGACGGGATCCGGTTGGCGCTCGCGCGAGGCGTCGTCCCCTCGACCGCGATCGACGACCTCGAGGACCTCCTCCGGACGCGCATCGAGGGCGCGCTCGCGACGCTGCTTTCGGACGACGTCCCCGTGGACGGCGGCTTCGTCGACGACTCGCTTTCGGCCGGGAACACGACGCGGGGCCCGCGGCCGGTCGTCTTCGACGCGCGCGCGAACATCTCGTACCCGATCGACATCAACGTGCAGCCGACGAGCACGGCCGCGGTCACGCTCTACACGTTCAAGCAGTCCTTCCGCCTGCCGCGGGTGGAGGGCCTGCAGACGACGTACCACCTCGTCTTCCCGAAGGGGATCGCGCTCCTTGACGCCGACGCGCCGGGCGCGCGGGTCGACCCCGGCGTCGAGGACGGGCGCGACTTCGTCGAGGTGACGCCCGAGGGGCAGTCGACGCAGGCGACGTTCACGATCGCGGTGACGCCCGCATTCGTCGTCCGCAAGTTCTGGTTCCCCATCCTGCTCGTCCTGCTCCTTGCGGTCTTGCTCGTCGTGGGGATCGTCTGGAGCGTCCGGCGTCTCTCGCGGCCGCCGGGCAAGGGCGGAAGCCGCGACCGGCTCGCGGCCGAGCCGGCGAAGAAGACGGGGAAGGGCGGCGGAAAGGAACCGCCGTGGTTCGAAGAGTGACCTCCTCCTCGGGCCTCGCTCGCTCCTCGGTCGGTCTGCGGGTCCTTTTGCCCCGCTGCTTCGTCGGGCTCCTCGTCCGTAGCGACGCTACGGCCTTGTCGCCCTCCTTGCCGCGAGGCAAAAGTCCCTCGCAGCCCGACCTGCGGGGCTCGCTCGGCCCTCGTCGTCGGCTACTTATTAAATACGTATAAAATACTTACTCGCTGTTCATGCCGGCGTGGCGTCGCGTTCGACACGTCTCGCCACGTCGGCGGCGAGTCCCAAACGGTCCGCCGCAAGGTCGAGCATCCTCCGCTCGTCCGGCGTGAGCGTGCCGTCCGCCCACGCAAGTCGCACGAGATCCCGATAGAAGGCGACCTTCTCGGAGGAGTCCATCTCGCCCGGAGCCTTCACCCCGGGCATCGCGGCGTTCGCGACGCGCTCGGCGACGCGTTGCAAGGGGTGGATCGCGAACACCAGCGTGCCGGCGGCGACGATGCCGAGGTAGGTCCCGGTCCGGTCCGAGAAGTAGGCCTGCGCCGATTCGGAGACGACGAAAAAGAGGCCGATGAAGACCGCGGCGACGGTGGACTGCCGGATCGTGAACTTGACCTTCACCGCGATGTCGAAGAGCTGGTGGCGCACGATCGCGTACGTGATGAGGGCGACGGAGGCGAGCACGAAGAGGCCCCCGAGGAAGTAGGAGAAGGCGAGGCGGCGCGTGCCGGCCGCCGGTTCCTCGCCGATGATCGCAAGGAGCACGCCGGACGCGAGGGCCAAGGCGGACGCGAAAAGGGCGCGGCGGACCTGCCGGTCGCGCGAGCCGCGACCGTCGGCTCCCCGATAGAGGAGCACGAGGAGCGCCGTCACGACGACGACGGAGAGGACCGCCGCGGACGCCGTCGCCGTCCAAGGGATCCGACCTGCCGCGGCAAGGACCACCCGAAGGCCGCCGAGGTAGGCCGGCAAGAGTGAGAACGCGGCCGCGACGAGGAGGAGGGACGAGCGCCGCGCGCCGTCGACGCGGAGCGCGTCGCGCGCAAGAAGCAGCGCGACTCCGGCGGCAAGCGGGAGCGACAGCGCAGCGACATACCCGACCGGCCCGCGACCGAGCACCGCGAGATCGCCGGTCGGACCGACCTCGTAGGACCAGAACAGGGCGTGGTCGTAGGCGTACGCGATCTCGAGGAGCGCCGCCGCGCCGACGAGCGCCGCAAGGAAGCCGCGCGGGAGCCGGCGCTGCGTCCCGTACCGTTCGCGGTAGACGAGCGCGAAGGCGAGCAGCGCGAAGGTCGCCCCGAGGTCGAAATAGGGCATGATCCGGCCGTAGTAGAGGTCCGCGTGCGGCGTGAGGTCGAAGGAGACCAGCGTGTACCCGATCCCTCGGAGCACGAGATAGACGGCGAACGCCCGGTTGAGCCTCCCGTGGAAATCGACGTAGAGGAGGAAGGTCGCGACCGCGACGAAGACGAACCCCGCAAAGAACAACGGAAGCTGCAGGGTCGATTGGGGAAGGCCGAGGACCACGTTCCTTGACTCCCGCGGGGGCCCTTAAGGTTTCGTCAGTGCGCGTGGCCTGCGTCCATGCCGTCGAAGTGGTTTTCGCCCGCGTAGGCGCGCTCGCCCGTGTACTCAAGGATGTAGAGCCCGGTGCCGCCGTCCGCCGCGTAGGCAAGACCGTCCTTCACGAACACGCCCCAGACCGACGGGATGTGGTCCTCGAAGCCGTCCCGCGGCATCGAGGGGAAGTAGTAGCCCGCGGACCTCGGGTTCGCCAAGAGCTCCTCGGAGCCCGTGTCGATCACCCAGACGCCGGCGTGGTTGTGGCCGATCCAGGTGAGTCCTCGGTCGAGGTCGAAGTTGTGCGGCGAGAAGACGAACGGCTCGTCGATCACGAGCTCGCCCGGGAGCGTCCAGTACCCGAGCTTCTTCGGGGCCGCGGGGTCGGTCGTGTCGACGTAGGTGAGCTGGCTCGTCTCGGGGCCGGACGGGATCTCGGGCTCCATCACGGTGACGTGGCGGCCCGCGATTGCGTGCGGGAACGGCTTGTCCGAGTGCTGGTTCACGAACATCGACGGCGACGTGTCCGTGAACTGCGAGACGAACTCGGGCGCGGCCGGGTCCGTGATGTCGACGACCACGAGGCCATGGTCCCAGTACGCGACGTACATGAGGAGCCGGCCGGTCACCGGGTGGACCTGGATCGCGGTGTCGTGGGGCTGGTACGAGTTCCCGTCCGGGGCCGCGGGCAGTTGGAACGTCGAGAGGACCTCGAGGACGTGCCGGCCGCCCGCGTCCTCGACGAGCTCGGTGATGAGGACGCGCTGGGTCACGGGGTTCGAGCCGAACGGCAGGTCCGCGCCGGGCGGGTTCGGGCCGAACCCGAAGACCGAGCCGGGGAGGTCGTACGTGCACTGGACGAGAAGGTGGCGCCCGTCGAGGTCGTAGTAGGTCGCCGTGTGGGGCCCGTTCGTGGGGAGCGGGAAGAAGCTCTCGAAGACCGGGTTCGCCTTGTCGGAGACGTCGACGACGGTGGTGCCGCGCTGCATCTTGCCTTCGGGCCCCGAGTCGGCGCGGGCGGCCGCGACGGGCTGGTTGCGCTGCGTCGAAAGGAACGCCCAGTCACCGTCGTCCGAGACCTCGAGGTCGTAGGCGCCTTCGCCGGCGAAGTCGCCGACCTTCTTCGGCGCCGTGGGGTCGGAGACGTCGATGATCGCGAAGCCGCCGGCGTCGCCCGTCTCGGGGGCGAGCGTCCAGGCGACGCGTCCGAGGTAGGCGTAGTCGCCCTTCACTGCGAACTCGGCGTAGGTCACGTGCGGCGGGATCGGCGCGCCATCATAGCCGTTGTTGTAGCCCACGAGCCGGACGTTGGCGCTTCCCACGTGGAGGCTCGCGTCGAGGTGGTCGTGCGACTGGATCACGGGGGTCCCGATCTCGATCCCCGAGAGCTCGGGTAGGCCCGAAGGCGAAGGGTCCTCCGACGACCCGATGCAGCCCGCGAGGACGACGGAAAGGATGGAAAGGGCGGAAAGGATGGGCCGGAGTGGGCGGGAACCGGACGGTCGGACGGACAAAGCCTGCCTCCACCGCGGAGTCGGCGAGGGGGGCTTTATATGTTGCTGTAGTCAGAACAGCGCCAAGTGCCCCGTCAGCCGGTCGACGTCCTTCTCGGCCGCCGGTCCGACCCCGAGGCAGGTCACGGTCCCGGGCTCAAGTTCGGTGTGGCCGGCGTCCGCGATCAGGGCCGTGATCAGGCCCGCGTCGTCGCAGGCGACCCGTAGCTCCTGCAGTTCGCGGAGCGACGCGACCTTCACGACGACCTTTTTCTGCCCCTGCGAAAGCCACGCCTCGAAGACGCGGGGCTTTCGCAGTTGTGCCCGGAGGGCGCAGTCGACCGACGCGTGGCCGACCTGCGCCGCGAGCTTTCCGGGGGCGAGCTTCAGGTCTTTCCGGGCGACGACGACGAGCTTGTGTTCGGTCTCCATGGTCAGGTGAGCCTGCCGCGCTTTCCGCAGGCCGGGCACTGGACGACCAGCGGCCGCTGTTTGCCGACGTCGAACGGCGCCTTGCAGTGCGGACAGTGGATACTATCCGTCGTCTCGCCCGAGGGTTCGGCGTCCGCCTTCCATTCCTTCAACCGCTTGCTCGACGCGGACGGGACCGGCGCTTCTTCGGGCGCCGCTTCGGGCATCGGGCTCCCGGACGCCTCCTCATCGAGCCCCAAGTCCTCGAAGATGGGGAGCCGGCGCGTCGAGGCGACCGCCGAGATGAGGCCCACGACGCCGCCGGTGAGCGACGCCGGGATCACGACGAGCACGCTGTCCATGAAGAATTCCTTCGGGTCGAACGACTGCCCGCCTTCGGCCGGCGTCTCGGGGAAGAGGAGGACGAGGAACCCCACGAGGACGCCGAGGTAGAGGAGGAACCCCGCCGCGGACGAGACCGCCGAGAGGACCGCGCAGACCTCGGGCGACTCCCGGTGTCGCATCGAGAGGATCACGGCCGAGATCGCGCTCGCGATCGGGGCGACGACGAACGCCTGGAGGACCGCGAGGAGCCCGAGGAGGACGCCGGTCGAGGAGGGGGCCTCGTTCGAGGACATCGCAAGGACCGCAAGCGCGATCCCCGTCCCCAAGGCGACCGCGGCAAAGAAGAAGACGCCCGTGACGAGGCTCACGACGTACGAGCCGCGAAGGATGGCCATTCCGGGGGGCCGACGCCCTTCTTGCTACTTGCTTCTTGCTTCTTGCTCGTTCGTCCTGCGATTTCAACTAATAACGCTTAAATAGGGTAGAAGCAAAATGTCGCCCGGTGGATGGGAATGCACTCCTCAGTCTCCATCAGCTTCTTGACTAGCGATTCCTTGGAGGAGTCCCGTTGCACCTGAAGCAGGTCGAGCTCGAGAACTTCAAGTCGTTCGGGAGCCGGAAGGTCATTCCGTTCCTCGAAGGCTTCACCGCGATCACCGGCCCGAACGGGTCGGGGAAATCGAACATCGGCGACGCGATCCTGTTCGTGCTGGGGCCCCGATCGTCCCGCGCGATCCGCGCCGGAAAACTCACCGACCTGATCTTCAACGGCGGAAAGCAGTCGAAGAAGGGCGCGGACCACTGCCGTGTCTCGCTCACGTTCGACAACCGCGACCGCAACCTTCCGATCGACGCGGACGACGTGACGCTCACGCGGCTCGTGAAGCGGTCGCAGAACGAGCAAGGGTACAACTCCTACTTCTACGTGAACGGCCACGCCTCCTCGCTCACCGAGTTCGACAACCTCTTGGCGCACGCGCGGATCTCCGCGGACGGGCACAACTTCGTCCTCCAGGGCCGCGTGCAGAACATCATCGGGATGTCGCCGGTCGACCGCCGCCGGATCCTCGACGAGATCGCCGGCATCACGCGGTTCGACGAGGACATCGACCGCGCCGAGAAGCGCCGCGCCGAGGTCGACCAGAACCTCGAGCGGATCGAGATCATCCTCAAGGAGAACGCCCAGCAACTGCGCACGCTCGAGCGCCAGAAGGACGCGGCCGCGCGCTACAAGCAGACGGTCGAAGAGGTGGGGGCGGCCCGCGCCTCCCTCGGCGGTGCGCGCCGGACCGCGCTCGACGAGGACCTCGCCGGCACCCGGGACGCGCTCGGGAAGGCGGCCGCCGGAAAGACGGAGCACG
>JBQTJL010000208.1:0-12366 GCA_052387135.1 Methanobacteriota archaeon
GATGCCTGGTGGCCCGCGGGAAGACGCCTCGCACCCGCTTTTCGGTTGGACCGCCATGGCGGATCCCGTCGTCGCGTTTCACCCAGACGGCACGGTTCTGTACGCTGGCTCCGGAGGTGGGCGGATCTTTCCCGCGGGGCCCGCCATGGCCTTCGTCGGGCATTCGAACTTCGTGGCGCGCTCTCCCGACGGCGGGCTCACGTACCCCGACGTCGCCGTGGTCGCGCGCGGCTCCGGCGCCGGCTTGGGCGCGCCCGCGCAACAAGGCGTCGTCGCTCACTGGCACGACAAAGGGTGGATTGGCGTTGCACCCGACGGGACCGCGCTTCTCGTTTGGACCGACGCGCACGGAGGCACGCCGGACCAGCCGGCGGGCGACCGCTGCGACATCCTGTTCGCCGCCTCGGAGGACGGCGGGCGCTCGTGGACCCCGCCGGCCACCGTGGAAAGGGCTCCGTCGGAGGTCTGCTTCTCCGGCGCCTATCCGGCGGTCTCTCGCGGCGGCTCGTGGGTGGTCGCGTACGAGACTGCCCGCGACGGCCCCACGACGGAGTTGCGGATCTCCCGCTCGACCGATCGTGGCGCGACGTGGACCCGGGCGCAAGTCCTGGCCCCCGCTGCCGAGTTCGCAGCGTTCCCGGTGCTCAAGGTCGACCCGACGCCGACCCGGAGCCGGCTCTACGTGGCCTACCCGGCGCCCGCGATGGCCCCGGCCGGCGCGGAAGTGCCAGTCCTGCGCTGGTCGGACGACGGAGGCGTCTCGTGGACCGAGCCGCTCGTGCTCGACGCGCCCGAGGCCCTCGGCCGCACCCGGCCGGGCATCGACGTGGGCCCCGATGGAGCCGTGTATGGGGCCTTCTACCACCCGATGGGCACCGCCGAGGCCCCGCGGGCCGACGTGCGCGTCGTCGCGGTCCGCGAGGGCGTGGTGTCGGCGCCCGTGACGGTGGACACGGAGGTCGTGGGCGGCACGGCGGCCCTGGGCGACTACATCGGCATCGCCGCGCTGCCCGGCGGCGGCGCGTTCGCGGTGTGGGTGACGAGCGACGGGAGCGAGTACGACCTCGTCGGCGCGCGCGTGGAGGTGGCGAAGTGACTCCGCGCGCGCACGCCGTCGCCATCGACCTGGGGGACACCCTATGACCGTGAACACCTCCCCCGACGCGCTCGTCAGCGTCGGCGCGGGGCTCATCGTGGCGGCCCTGGGGCTTTGGGTGCTGCGCGTCGCCCCCCGCCGCCGGCTGAACCGCGCGGTGGCGGCGTTCGGGGTCGGGCTCGGCTCCTGGACGGGGATCCTCGCGTTGTTCTTCCGCCAGCCCGACGCCCTCGCGGGGGTCGCGTACGCTGCTGGGGGCGTGTTGGCGACGGCGGGCGGCGTCGGTCTCTGGGTCGTCGCGTTGGCGTACCCCGCCCCGCTTCGTGGCGCCTCGCGGCGCGGGCTTGCATGGCCGGTCGCGGCGGCGGGAGTCTACGCTGCCGTGGGATTCGCCGGGGCTGCGCTCGAGTTCGGCGATTACGTCGAGGCCTTCCTCATCGCTCCCGAGATCCAGCCGGCGTTCATGTTCTTCATCCCGGCGAGCGTCTTCCTCTTCTCGGGGTTCCTCGCGGTGATCTTGGCCATGGGGCTCCGGTGGCGCGCGGAGACGGACCTCCACCGGCGGGATCGGCGCCTCTTCGGATGGCTCGCCGGCGGGATGGCGGTGTACGCGGGGTTCTTCTACGGGAGCCGCGTGGTGACCACGGGGCCCGTGGGGCCCGTCACCGGCTGGGTCTTCCTCGTCATGCTGGTCGTCGCCGCGGCGCTCTGGCTTTCGAACGTGCGCGGACCCGATGCCCGGCTCGCCCGCAACGTGGCCTGGACCTGCCTCGGCGCGCCGCTGGTCGGCTTGGCTGTGAGCGCGGCGGCGGCTGGCGGCACCCCGGCTACGGCGAGCGGGGGCGGTTCGCAGTTCCTGGTCACCATCGGTATCCGCGCCGCGTCGATGCTGGTGGCCGCCGCGGTCCTGGGTTACGCGGTGGTGCGGTACCAGCTGTTCGACATCGACGTAAAGATCCGCTGGACCGTCAAGCAGAGCACGGTGGCGGCCGCCTTCGTGGCCGTGTTCTTCGTGGTGAGCGAGGGCGCGGCGCTGCTGTTCAGCGGGAGGGTGGGGCCTTGGGTTGGCATCGTGGCGGCGGGGCTCCTGGTGTTCGCGCTCGCGCCCCTCCAGCGCGTGGCCGAGCGCGTCGCGAGCGCGGCGATGCCGGGCGTGAAACCCGTGGGCGAGCTGACGCTCGACGAGCGCCTGGCGTTCTACGCCGAGCACCTGCGCGTGGCCTACGCCGACGGCGTCGTCGACGCGGGCGAGCGCGCGCTCCTGCTGCACGCCCGGGAGCGCCTCGGCATCGGCAGCGAGGACGCGGAGCGCGTCGAGCGCGAGGTGCTGCGGGCGCGGGGGGTGCGCGCTTGAGCGCTCGGCGGGCGTTCTCCATGTTGGCGCTGATGGCCGTAGCCGCCTCCGCCGGCTGCCTCGGACAATCCGGCGACCCCACGCCCGAAGCGGCACCCGAAACGGAGGGTGCGGCCGGCCTCACGGTCTCCTCTCCAGTGCGCGTCCTCGGCACGCTCACGCGCGAGCCGGCCATCGTCCAGACGCCGTCGCGGGCGCTGTTCGTGGCCGGCTACGGGACCTCCCTCCTCGTCCGTCCGCCCGCGCCCGCCCCACCGCTGTTCGTGCCCCAGTTCCAGGAACCGCCCGTCCTGTGGTCCAGCCGCGACCGGGGCGCGACGTGGGCGCGCGGCGACGTGGGGACGGTCGCCGATGGGGCGATCGGCAACTCGGACGTCGATCTGGCGGTCGCACCGGACGGCACCCTCTACTTCGCGTCCATGAGCTTCAGCCGCATCGGTCACTCGATCGCGGTGGGGGCGAGTCGTGACGATGGCGCCACGTGGCCATGGTCGCTGCTTTCGGCCCAGCCGCTTGCGGACCGGCCGTTCCTCGCGGTCGGGCCCGACGGGGCCGCGCTGGTCGTGTGGAACGACGGTCGGACGGTGCACCATGCGGCCTCGCGGGATCGCGGCGCGTCGTGGGTCGAGGGGCCACCCGTCCACGCGCCCGGTGGAGCCGGGCTCCTCGCGGTCGGCCCGCGGGGGGAGCTTGCCGTCCGCATCATCCCCCACAGCGGGTCCGGGTCCACGTGCTACGACCCCGCGAACGATGGCGTCGCAGCGTCGCTCGACCAAGGCGAGACGTGGAGCTTCCGACCGCTCCCCGGCAACCGTTCGTGGGCCAGCCCCGAGAGCTTGTGCGAGTGGCCGGAGCCCCGGTGGGCAGAGTCGGTCGCGCACGACACCGCGGGCACCTTGTACGCGGCCTGGGGCGAGGGCCCCGCGCTGCACCTGGCGTGGAGCCGCGACGGTGGCGCGCGCTGGGACCGGTCGGTCCTCGTCCGTGGCGAGGGCGACGACGCCGTGCTTTTCCCGTACCTCCGCGCGGGGGACGTTCCGGGGGTTGTCGCGGCGAGCTGGTTCACGCGGTCGGAGGCCAACGTGACGGCTCACGTGGCGCTCGTGCAGAACGCCGACTCCCGACTGCCGGCCGTGCGCGTCGCGGCGTTCCCGCAGGACTCGGGTCGCAACACGGGGGGCGAGTACTTCCAGGTCGCGTGGCTCGCCGAGGGCGGGGTCGGGGCCGCGACGACGGTTCAACGGGAGGACGCCAGAGGGTTCGAGTACAGGGTCGTGCGTGGAGTCGCGTAGGTGCGGACGTGGTGGAACGTCGCGACGGTCCGGATCCCCGTCGCACTCGGCGCCATGGCTCTCCTCGCCGGCTGCCTCGGGCCCGCGCCCGGCCCCGCCGTCCATGAACCGCAGCCTGAGGTGGGCTCGTTCTCCTTCGAGGACCTTCTCACGGGCTGCGACGGCGCGATCGCAGCGTTCTTCCTGGAGCCGGAGCGCGCCGCGCGCTTCCTCCCCCCCGGCTTCGTGCCGGCCGACGCGAACACCGTGCTCCCCTCCCCCGTGCCGACGGGGCGCACCATCGTGGGCCTCTACGCCGCCCAATGCCGAAGCTCCGAGCTGAACGGCGCGCCCTTCGGGGAGGCGGAAGTCTTGATCGCCGTGCAGCCGCCGGACTTGGGTGACCACGACCCGGGCCCGGCCCCGCGTCACTTCTACATCGTCGCGCAATACCTCCGGGCACGGGTCTACGTCGACCGCCTCGGTCCCCTCGGCTACGGCGCCGTGGACGCCGTCATCGAGACTCGCGTGCGATTCGGGCCCGCCGGGTCAGGCTCCGCGCACGTGACCGACGCGGCCGGCCAGACCCTCGCGTTCGAGACCGCGCTCGCGCCTGCCCCCGCCTCGGACGCAAGCACGGGGAGCCGCTTCTGGCGCGAGACCCTCGGGGGCATCACGTACTACGACACCTCCTTCGAGATGGACCACCTCCTGGGCCCGCTTGCCGCGTGCCGGCTGCGCCCAGGCTCACCGGCGCACGCCGTGCTCAGCGCGGAGGATTGCTCGGCAATGGAGGCGGTCGTGTTCCTCCTTGCCGATCAAGACTTCCCGTACGAGTTCCACTACCTTGCTGACGTGCACGCGCGGCCCGTGGACGGACGGAAGGGGGAAGTCGTCCAGGCACGCCCCTCGGCGGCGCAAGGCGAGGCCGCGGCAGAACGCGGCGACCACGTCGGCTTCCCGCCGCTTCTCGGCGGCGGCGCGTTCGCAGTGTGAGTCACGTCGGACGGCGAGGAAGACGACCTCGTCGGGGCGCGGATCGAATCAGCTTCGTAAGGCCCCACGCCCCCAGCGGCGTCCTGCAATCCTTGGCCGCCCACGGTCTCCCCGGGCTGGGCCACGGCGGGGGGCGGCCGCACACAACGGCGCTTCGCAGCACCGCATCTTCGTCGGAGGCGATCTTGGCGCATCGCTTGTCATCGGACGGGGTACGGCCCGTGGCCTGCTCGGCAGTTAGGCTCGCTCGGCTGGCCAACCCGTTTGCAACAAGCCGCCCGTTAGGCGCCTCACCAACCCCAGACGCAACAGAACCGCCTCGCCGTAATCCTCATATAGAACCGCGAAACTACTGCGGACCCGGTGACACGATGGCGCGCGTGATCGGCATCGACCTCGGCACGACCTATTCGGCGATGGCCCATTTGGTCGGCGGAAAGCCCGAGATCATCCCGAACGCGGAAGGGCAGCGCACGACGCCGTCGATCGTCGCGTTCGCAAAGTCCGGCGAGCTCCTCGTGGGCGAGGTCGCGAAGCGCCAGATGATCACGAACCCCGAGAACACGATCTTCTCCGCGAAGCGCTTCATGGGCCGCCGCTTCGCCGAGGTCGAGGCCGAGGCGAAACGCGTCCCGTACAAGGTCGTGAAGGGCCACGACGAGCGTGCGATGGTCCAGGTGCCTGCGACCGGGAAGACCTACAGCCCCGAAGAGATCAGCGCCTTCGTCCTCCAGAAGCTGAAGAAGGACGCCGAGGCCTACCTCGGCGAAGACGTGAAGGAGGCGGTGATCACGGTCCCCGCCTATTTCGACGACACCCAGCGGCAGGCGACGAAGGACGCCGGACGCATCGCGGGCCTCGAGGTCCTCCGCATCGTGAACGAGCCCACCGCGGCGTCGATGGCCTACGGCGCCGACAAGAAGGGCGAGAAGACGATCCTCGTATGGGACCTCGGCGGCGGCACGTTCGACGTCTCGATCCTCGAGATCGGGGACGGCGTCTTCGAGGTGAAGGCGACGAACGGCGACACGCACCTCGGCGGCGACGACTTTGACGCGCGCCTCGCCGCCTTCCTTGCCGACGAGTTCCAGAAGGAGACGCGAATCGACGCCCGGAAGGACCGGCAGGCCCTCCAGCGGCTCCGCGACGCCGCGGAGAAAGCGAAGATCGAGCTTTCCGCAAAGACCACGACCGAAGTGAACCTCCCGTTCCTTGCCGCCGACGCGGCCGGCCCCCGGCACCTTACGGCGACCTTGTCGCGGAGCAAGTTCGAGACCCTCTGCGCGGACCTGTTCCAGAGGATGGTTCCTCCGACCGAGCAGGCCGTGAAAGACGCCGGCACGTCCCGCGAGGACATCGACCGCGTGATCCTCGTCGGCGGCTCGACACGGACGCCCCGCGTCCAGCAGCTCGTCCGCGACACGATGGGGAAGGAGCCCGACCGCGGCGTGAACCCGGACGAGGCCGTGGCCCTGGGCGCGGCGATCCAGGCCGGCGTCGTAACGGGGGAGGTCACGGACATCCTCCTTCTCGACGTGACGCCGATCTCGCTCGGGATCGAGACGTTGGGCGGGGTCGCGACGAAGCTCATCGAGCGGAACACCACGATCCCCACGAAGAAGGCCCGCGTGTTCAGCACGGCGGCCGACCACCAGCGGACGGTCGAGGTCCACGTCCTCCAAGGCGAGCGCCCGATGGCGGCCGGCAACAAGAGCCTCGGCCGCTTCCACTTGGACGGCATCCCGCCCGCGCCCCGTGGCGTCCCCC
Source organism: Methanobacteriota archaeon (assembly GCA_052387135.1). Classification (GTDB taxonomy): domain Archaea; phylum Thermoplasmatota; class SW-10-69-26; order JACQPN01; family JBQTJL01; genus JBQTJL01. The sequence continues at coordinate 6,485 of JBQTJL010000208.1, forward strand.
AGATCGAGGTCGCCTTCGACATCGACGTGAACGGCATCCTCAACGTGACGGCGAAGGACCTCGGCACCGGCCGCAGCCAGTCGATCCGGATCACCGGCTCGACGCGGCTCTCCGACCAAGAGGTCGAGAAGATGCGGAAGGAGGCCGAGAAGTTCGCCGAGGAGGACCGGCAGCGCTTCGAACTCGTCGAGGCGAAGAACCAAGCCGACACCCTCGCGCACTCGGCCGACGCCGCGCTCCGCGAGGCCGGCGACAAGGTCCCGGCCGCGACGAAGGCCGAGGTCGAGGCGTCGCTTGCGGCGCTCCGGGAGGCGCTCACCTCGGAGAACCTCGAGCGCATCAAGCACGCCTCCGAGGACCTCTCGAAGACGATGATGCAGATCGGTTCTGCGGTGTACGGACACGAAGGGAGCGGGCCTTCGGCCCGCGAAGGTAGCCCGCCTCCGGCGGGCGAAGGTAGCGGCCCTTCGGGCCGCGAAGGCGACGACGGGCCCGAAACGCGCCGCAAGAAGGGGAAGGGCCCGGACGCGGTCGACGTCGACTACGAGGTCCGGGACGAGTAAGTATTTTGTACTTACTCTCGCCGTGAGCCGTTGGGAAGCCTCCCAACACGTTCCCGCCTTTTATACTCCCGAAGCGCCCATCAGGGTCCGTGTTACGCATGCGCCGTCCCCAGAGCCTCCACGTCGGGATCGTCGTCCTCTTCCTCGGGGCCACCGCCTTCGGCTTCGTCGCCGACCACGGCGTCGCCCCGTCGCACCCTGCCTTCCTCGGCGGGGCGATCGAGGGGAACGTGACCGCGGGCGACGGGAGCGCGCTCGCCGGCGCCATCGTCGAAGCCTCCCAGTCCTGCCCGCCGGGCACCGCCTGCCCCGCGATCTACTTCCCGCCCTCGACGACCGAGACGAACGCATCCGGCGGCTACCGCTTCGAGCTCGCCCCCGGCTACTACGTCGTCGCCGCGACCGCGAAAGGATACGAATCCCAGCGCGCGCCGGTCTGGGTCACCGCGAACAACACCACCCGCCAGGACTTCCGGTTGAACCGAACCGCGACGCCGGCCGAATTCACCATCTCCGGGACCGTACGGGACGCCCGCACGCAAGAACCGCTCGGGGGTGCGACGACGCACGTCACGATCCGGAGCGAAGGCGGCGGCCTCGCATCCGAGATGGACGTCACGAGCGACGCGTCGGGCCGGTTCTCGTTCCGCGCGCCGCGCGGGGCCGGCGTCGAGCTCCGGTCGGACGCCGCCGGATACAACCCGTCCCACGATTACGTGTACGTGCAGGGCGACCAATCGATCGAGGTCTTCCTTTCGCCCCGCCCGAAGGACGAAGGCACGATCCGCGGCCGCGTCACCGACGTCGCGACCGGCCTTCCGATCGCGAACGTCACGGTCCGCGTCCACCCCGAGCACGTCTACTACGGGGCCGACGACCGCGCCGTAGAGGCCGAGTCGGGCTCGGGGACGGCCTCGACCACGATCCGCCCCCCCGACTGCTACGACTGCTACCAGTGGTACGAGAACAAGACCGCGACCGACATCACCGGCGCCTATGAGATCCACGTGCCCCGCGGCGGTGTCCGCGTCTCGTTCGAGGTCCCGAACTACGGACAGGAATCCCGACGCGTCGACGTTGCGCCCGGCGAGACCGAGGTTGTGGACGCCGCGCTCACGAAGGTGCCCGGCCGCACGGTCGTCTTCCGTGGTGTGGTGCTCGACGAGCGGACCGGCGAGCCGGTGCCCGGCGCGCAGGTCTCGGCCGAGAACGCGGAGTGGAGCGAATACCAGGGCGCGACGACGGACCGGTCGGGCCGATTCGAGATCCGCATCCGGCCCGGCTACACCCACCTTCGCGTCTACGCCGAATCCTACGGCGTGATCGTCGCCGAGGAGGCCGTCGCGGTCGAAGGAAGCGGCGGGACCGAGGGCTCCGCGGCCGAGCCCGGACCGAAGACCGCCGAGCGCATCGCGCCGCCCCCGACCGAAGGCCCGCGGAAGAGCTACTACCCGTGGATCCGGACGTTCCGCACGACGGACGGCGAGGTCGTCGACGTCACGGCGCGCATCCTCCCGAAGCCCGAGCCCACCGCGGTCCTCGTGGGATACGTGGTCGACGCGACGACGAACCAGGCGATCCCCGGCGCATGGGTGAACGTGTGGAACATGGACACCGGCGACTGGGGGAACGCCCAGACCGACGAGAACGGGTCGTGGCGTGTCCGCGTCCGGCCCGGGTACCACGGGATCCAGGTCTCGGCCGAGGACCATTTCTGGAACTCGACCGACGTCCGCGTGCAAGGACCCGGCGAGGTCCGTCTCGACCTGTACCTGGAGCCCGGGACGCCGAAGTACTATTACGAGCCCTGCGAAGATTGCCCGGAGCCCATGCCGGTCGCCCGGAGCGCGGACGCGCAGGCGGGCGGCGGCGCGGCGCCCGCGATCGGCGTCGACGCGGCCGAATCCGACCGGTTCGGCGCGGACGGGTCGACCTCGGCCACGTCGGCCGAGTTCGAGAAGGCCCAGTCCGCGGGCCCCGCAAGCTACACGGGTGGCGCCGGCGGTCTTCCACCGTACGAACCCGGCGACGGGACGACGAACGCGGTCCCCGCGATCGGGCCTATCCTTGCGGCGCTTGCGGTCGTCGGCGCGGCGGTGCTTGTGGCCGCGGTCCGACGGCGCCTGTAGGCGGCGGCTTCGCGGCGGTGGCGCCTTCGGCGCGGCGGTGGCTTCGCGGCAGCCGGTCGCGAAGCGACCCACCGCCGGGCGGCGAAGCCGCCCCACCGCCATCGCTATAAGCCTAGCGGCGATATTCGCGGACGTTGACCACCCCCCGCGACTATTACGAGATCCTCGGCGTCGAAAAGGACGCAAGCCCCGAGGACGTGAAGCGCGCGTACCGCCAGCTCGCGCTCCAGTACCACCCCGACCGCAACAAGGACCCGAAGGCCGCCGAAACGTTCAAGGAAGTGAGCGAGGCCTACGGCGTCCTCGGCGACCCCGAAAAGCGGCGCGCATACGACCTCTACGGCCACGGCGGCGTCGACTCGCGGTGGAGCGAAGAGGAGATCTTCCGCGGCGCCGACTTCGAGACGATCTTCCGCGACCTCGGGTTCGGGGGGGCCGGGCGCGGCGGATTCGAGGACCTATTCTCCCAGATCTTCCGCGGCTTCGGCGGCGCCTTCGGAGGCGGCCCGGCCCGCGGACGCGACCTCAGGGTCGGTCTCGAGGTGACGCTCGCCGAGGCCGCGGCCGGCGTCGAGCGCGAGATCCGCGTCCGGGGCCCCGAGCGCTGCCGTGCCTGCCGCGGGACCGGGGGCGCGGGCGGCCGCACCGCCACCTGCCGCGACTGCCGCGGCTCGGGCCAGGTCGCGCGCGTCTCCCGCACCGGTCCCATCATGATGCAACGCGTCGGGCCCTGCCCGCGGTGCCGCGGCTCGGGACGTGCCGCGACCGACCCCTGCCCCGAGTGCGAAGGCGCGGGCTCGACCGAAGGCGAACGCGTGCTCTCCGTCCGGGTCCCGCCCGGCGTCGACCAGGGCACGGCGCTTCGCGTCGGCGGCCAAGGCGAACCCGGCGACCCCGGCGCGCCGCCCGGCGACCTCTACGTCGTCGTGCACGTTCCGCCGGACCCCCGCTTCGTCCGCGAAGGCCGCGACCTCTACGTCCGCCGCGAAGTCACGCCGGCACAGGCCGCGCTCGGGACCGAGGTCGAGGTGCCGACGCTCGAGGGGACAGAGCGCGTCGCGGTCCCGCCGGGGACGCAGCCCGGCACGCGGTTCCACTTGAAGGGCGAAGGGATGCCGGAGCTTGGCGCCCGCGGCGGCCGCGGCGACGTCGTCGCGATCGTCGACGTGAAGGTGCCCGAGCGCCTCTCCGCGGACGAGCGCCGCCTGTACGAGGAGCTCGCCGCGCTCGAAGGGTCCGAGACGAAGCGCGGGCTCTTCGACAAGGTCAAGGACCGCTTCAAGGGGGAACCATGACGCTGCTCTCCGAGCTTCTCGAAGGGAACGCCCGGTACGTGAACGAAGGCTGGGACCCGGCCGACCGCGAGCTCGCGGCCCCCGCGAAACGGCGCCTCGCGGTCGTCGCCTGCATGGACACCCGCCACAACGTCGAGCGCGTCCTCGGCCTTTCGCACGGCGACGCGAAGATCATCCGGAACGCGGGCGCCGCGATCGACGACGGGACGCTCCGGAGCCTCCTCGTCGCGGTCCACCTCTTGGGCGTCCGCCACGTCGCGGTGATGGGCCACACGAAGTGCGGCATGCTCTTGGTCGGCCGCGGCGAGTTCCGCATCGCGCGGAGCATCGCGGAGACGGCGGGAGTGCCCTTGACCGAGGTCATGCGGCCCGATTTCCAGCGCTGGCTCGGCGGCTTCGACGACATCGAGGCCCACGTCGCGAAATCCGTCGACATCCTCCGCGCGCACCCGTACCTTCCGCGCGACCTCGACGTGTTCGGCCTCGTCTACGACAACGAGACGGGGCGGGTGCGGGCGCTCAAAGGCTGACCTTCCCCTTCTTCTTCAAGAGCTCGATGACCTCGTCGGCCTTCGCGTCGAGGAGCTCCGGCGCCTCGAGGTCCCGCGCGGCCTCCCGCATCTCGGACAGGAGCTTCCCGGCCTCCCGCTCGTCCCCGTGCGCGACCTCGCGGAGTCCCATCACCTTCGCTTTGAGCTCCTCGGCCCGCTGGTGATAGTGGTCCGCCCGTTCTCGGAAGGCGACGACCTCGGCGTGCTTCTTCTCGGCCTCGGACGAGAGGACGTCGAGCTTCTCCATCTGGGGGTCGACGGTCGCGCGGATCGCGTCGAGCTCGCCCGCGATCCGCTGGGTCTCCTTGTGCTCGGCGTCGGCCTCGGCGAAGAGCTTGTCGATGTCGGTGCCCATCGCCGCGATCTCCTTGTCGACGCCGGCCGCCGCGTCGAGCTCCGCCCGAAGGGCTTCCCGCTCCTTCGCTTTCGCGCGCAGGTCCTTGAGGAGCGCTTCCTCCTTTTTCGAGGAGAGCGTCGAGTGGGCCTGCGTGTGCTCCATCCGTGCGATTTCCTCGTCGAGCGCGGCCATGCGGGCCCGCTTGTCCGTCGGGAGCTTGGTCCGGGCGCCCTTCCGCGCCTCGATCACCGCTCGGGCCCTCGCCTGCAGCGCGTTCCGGCGGTCCTTGTGGAGCCGGAGTTCCTCGATGAGGGCCCCACGCTTGCCTCGGAGCTCGGCCGTCGCGTCGAGGATCCTCCGGCGCTCGCCCTGCAGCATGTCCCGCTCTTCCTTGGCGACTCGGGCCTGGTCGTTCAGCTCGTTCCGCCGCTCCAAAAGCCGTCGCAGCCGTTTTTCGGCGGCCTCGAGTCCGTCGGTCACTTCGGTCAGGATTTCACCCCGCGCCGGGCCTCCGCGACCATCCGCGCGATCTGGGCCGCGCACGCGCCCGCGACGAAGCCTGCGTCGATGTTGACCGTGACAAGCGGCGCGCACGACTGCAGCATCGAAAGGAGCGCCGCCTCGCCTGCCCCGCCCTTCCCGTACCCGGTCGAGACCGGAAGCCCGATTACGGGCTTATCCACGAGGCCCGCGACGACGGGAGCGAGCGCGCCTTCCCGTCCCGCGACCGCGACGTAGACGTCGGCGCCGCGGAGCCGCTCGACCGCGGAGAGGAGCCGGTGGAGCCCGGCGACGCCTACGTCGTACCGCGTCACGACCTCGCATCCCAAGGCCTCGGCGACGATGCGCGCCTCCTCCGCGACGGGAAGGTCCGAGGTGCCCGCGGCGAGGATCGCGACGACGCCTCCGTGCCTCTGGAGGACGAAGTCCTTGGTGGCGTAGACCGCGACTCTCGCCTCGCGATGGTAGGTGCCGGCGAGCCCGCGGGCCTCGAGGAGGCGGCAATC
>JBQTJL010000209.1:0-3568 GCA_052387135.1 Methanobacteriota archaeon
GTTTCTTTTTTATCCCCTCGCCTCGCCATCGCCTTCGCCTTCGCCCTAGACATTATATACCCCCTCCTCCTTCCCGTACTCCGGCTCCCTGAGCCAATGATCGCATCCTGCCCCGGCGGGATGTAGGAGGAAAAGAGAGTATGCCACTCTACGTCCGTTTCGAGGCCCCGAAGGACCTGCAGGAGAAGACGTTCGAAGCGATCGAGATGGCCCGCGACAGCGGGGTCGTCCGGAAGGGCACGAACGAGGTCACGAAGCTCGTCGAGCGCGGCCAGGCGAAGCTCGTCGTGATGGCCGCCGACATCCAGCCCGAGGAGATCCTCGCGCACATCCCCCTCCTTTGCGAAGAGAAGGGGATCCCGTACACGTACGTGGGCGCGAAGCAGGAGCTCGGGGCCGCGTCGGGCCTCTCGGTGCCCACGGCCGCGGTCGCGATCGTGGACCCGGGCAAGGCGAAGCCGAACGTCGACGACATCGCGAGCCGCGTGAGCGCGCTCCGCAAGTAGGTGTGAGGAATGCCTGAGGAGGACACCGACGGCGGCATCCCGTCCGAGATCGTCGAGGTCATCGGGCGCACGGGGATGACCGGCGAGGCGACGCAGGTCAAGGTCCGCGTCCTCGAAGGACGCGACAAGGGCCGCATCATCACGAGGAACGTCATGGGCCCGGTCCAGATGGGCGACGTCCTCATGCTCCGCGAGACCGCGCGGGAAGCGAAGAAACTCAACATCCGGTGAGACCATGGTGGAGCGACGCGACTGCCACTTCTGCGGGAACCCGATTGAGCCCGGGACCGGCAAGCTCTTCGTGAAGCGCGACGGGACCCGGTTCCACTTCTGCACGAACACGTGCCAGAAGAACCTCTTGGTCCTGAAGCGCACGCCGAGGAAGGTCCGCTGGACGCGGTTCTTCCCCCGTGCGGGCGCACAACCCGCCGCGACCTCGGTCGCCGGGGCGGAGACCGCTCCTTCGGGGAAGCGCGGCGGCAAGTCGGCCTCCGCGAAGGCGCAGAAGTTCGTGAGCTAGAGGGAGACCCATGGCGGGAGTCGAACGCACCTTCGCGATCGTGAAGCCGGACGGGGTCCACCGCGGCCTCGTCGGCGAGGTCGTCCGCCGGTACGAGGCGCGGGGCCTCAAGGTGATCGGCCTCAAACTCGTGAACGTCGACCGGACGCTCGCGGAGCGCCACTACGGCGAGCACGTGGGCAAGCCCTTCTACAACGGCCTCGTCTCGTTCATCACGTCGGGGCCCGCGGTCGCGATGGTGCTCGAAGGGAAGAACGCCGTCCAGGCGGTCCGCGAGACGAACGGCGCGACCGACCCCGTGAAGGCCTCGCCGGGGACGATCCGCGGCGACTACGCGACGGACATCGGCAGGAACGTCGTCCACGGGTCCGACTCGCTGGAGACCGCCAAGCGGGAGATCGCGCTCTGGTTCCACGAGAAGGAGCTCGCTTCGTACACGCGCATGGACGAGCTTTGGACAAGAGAGTAATTTTAAAGGGGGACGCCGCTCGCGGGGCGGTGGTCCCATGCCGCTGCGCTCCGTCCCCGCCCTTTCCGTCCCTTCCGTCCTTTCCGCCATCGCCGTCGTCGCCGGCTGCCTCGGTGGCGGCCTCGGCGTAGGCACGCACTACGAGGGGACGTCGCCGTTCGTCGCGACCGACTGGGCGTGGGACGGAGCCGGCGTCACTGCCTCGGAAGGCCGCATCGTGGTCGACGCGTTCCCGGAGAACGACACCGGTCTCCTGAACGCGACGTTCACCCATGAGGGGGCGCTCTGGGAGGTCGCGTTCGACGCGTTCGCCGAGCTTCCGGACCGACCCTACCAGGCGGGCGGTGTCGTGAGCGACATCCGCGCCCACGGCGACACCGGGAACGGGGACGCGAACCTCCCCGCGGTCCGCTACCTGCTGGCCGGCTGGGGAGAGGCGCACCTCACGCGCGACGGCACCCATTTCGGGGATCCCGTCACCGGCGGGCCGACCGTCCGCGCGCACTTCATGGTGGTCGACGCGGCCGTCCGGGATCCCGAGACGCAGGAGATCCGGGCCGCCGACGGAAGTCCCTATTCCCCCGAGCGCGCGAACGGCTCCGCCGCCGACTCGGGACCGCCGCAGATCATCCTTCTCCTGCAGAGCCACGCGCCATCTCCACCGGGGGCCCCCCTGAACGAGAGTTTCGGCGACACCGTCACGAACCCACAGTACACGCGCTCGTTCGCCTTCGAGCTCGCGGCAGAGGGAAGCGGCCGCCTCGCCGCCGCGATCCAATCCGTGGGACCTCTTACGACCGCCGACCTCACGTTTTCCCTGAAGGATCCGGCGGGGAACGAGCTCGGCAGCCTCCGGCTCGGAGCCCAGACCACGCCGTCCGGAGAGATCGCCTTCGAAGAGCTTCCGCCCGGGACCTACGCGGTCGACGTCTCGGGCGCGGGCGTGAACGCGGCCTACACGGTTACGGTCGAGGCCGCGGGCGCCGCCGCCCCGCCCGGGCCGCCGTTCTTCCTCATCGTGACCTACGAGGACGTGGACGGGTAGATGACGGCCGCCGCGACCCGCCAGCCGATCGTCTGCGTGATGGGCCACGTGGACCACGGGAAGACCTCGCTCCTCGACAAGATCCGGGGCACGACCGTCGTTCTTCGCGAGGCCGGCCGCATCACGCAGCACATCGGCGCGACCGAGGTCCCCCTCGAGGCGGTCGAACGGCTCTGCGGACCTCTCTTTGGCGGGAAGAAGTTCCGTCTCCCCGGGCTGCTCTTCATCGACACGCCGGGCCACCAGGCCTTCACGTCGCTTCGCGCCCGGGGCGGCGCGCTTGCCGACATCGCGGTCCTCGTCGTCGACGTCTCCGAGGGCCTCATGCCCCAGACGCGCGAGGCGATCTCGATCCTCCGCCGGAACAAGACGCCGTTCGTCGTCGCCGGGAACAAGATCGACCGCCTCATGGGCTGGCAGGCGACGAAGGATGCGCCCTTCCGGGTCGCGATCGAGAACCAACCGGCGCGGGTCCAAGAGGCGCTCGACGAAAAGTTGTACGAGCTCATCGAACAGTTCGACCGGGCGGGCTTCCGGAGCGACCGCTACGACCGCGTCACGGACTTCACGAAGACGATCGCCATCGTTCCACTTTCCGCCGTCACCGGCGAAGGCCTCCCGGACCTTCTCATGATGCTGATGGGGCTCGCGCAGCGCTTCCTCGAGTCGGAGCTTGCGACATCACCGGACGGCCCCGGGCGCGCGACCATCCTCGAAGTGAAGGAGGAGCGAGGACTCGGCCTCACCCTCGACGCGATCCTCTACGACGGCACCCTGCGGCGCGGCGACCTCGTCGTCTTGGGCTCGAAGGCGGCGCCGGTCGTGACGCGCGTGAAGGCGCTCTTGAAACCGAAGCCGATGGACGAGATCCGGGACCCCCGCGACCGGTTCGACAGCGTCCCCGAGGTCGTCGCGGCGGCCGGCATCAAGATCTCGGCGCCCGACCTCGAAGGGGTCCTCGCGGGGGCGCCCATCTACGCGACGAGCGAGGCGGAGCTCGCCGCGACGGTCGAGACGGTCGCCGCGGA
>JBQTJL010000210.1:0-9978 GCA_052387135.1 Methanobacteriota archaeon
GTATGTGTTCTCCTAAGATGGGGGGTGGTGGGGCCGCGTGGGGGGGCCGTTTGGTGGCTTGGCGTGGGTGGGGCGGGCGCCGCCGGCGCGACGGTGGCGCGCTACGTTCGCCGGTTCAACGCCTCGAGGCCCTGCTGCAGCGCCGCAAGCGTGAGCCCTGTGGGGAGCGCCGCCGCGACCTCGGGACCGGGGGCATACGAGACCCCGTCGAAGAACAGGTTCGCGTGGATCGCCGCCTCGTTCCCGGCCGGCGTGAGGCGCCATTCGGGACCCGCCCGGGTGAGGGCGCCGAGACCGGCGAGCACCGTAAGGCGCGCCTCGAGGAACCGGGCCCGGATCGGGGAGGCGAGCGTGCGCGCGGTGAGGTCCCCGGAGGGGCCTTTGTGCGGGAGGACCCGCCGCGCCACCTCGTCGCAGAGCGCGATGAACGAGGCGGTCGGGAACCAGGCCTCGCCGAACGCCGGGCCGATCCGCCGAAGCTCGAGGGAAAGCGTCCAGTCCGGACCCGTCACGTTGCGGGTCCGCACGAAGCTCGCCATGCTCGGCCAGGCGAGTCGTTCCGCGAGCGCGTACGTCGCGGCTCCGAAGAGCCGGCGGGACCTACGGGCCGCGCCCGCGCCGGAGAGCGCGTCGAGGGCCTCGACGAGCCGGGGCGGCGACAGGCCGAAGAGCTCGCTTGCGCCGTTTGCGTCGCGGCCCGTCGGGACGAGTTCGGCAAACAGTGTGCGGCCCGACGCGCGCGCGGGCCATTCGGCGGAGCCCAGGTCGCCCTTGGAGAGGGTCCGCAGCGCGTGGTCGTACGCGCGGGCTTTGAGCGCGGCGGCGACCGGACGCGTCCGTTCCTCCTGCGAAGCCACGGGACGCCGGCGGGCGACCGCTTCCTCCATCGCGTCCGTATCTTCGACCGCCGTCTATAACGCTTCCTGTGGTTGAGGTCACGGCGGCTCGGGCACCGGGTCCACCCGCGGGGGCGGCGGGAACTCGTCGGCCGGCCGGGAGGGCCGGTCCCACGCAAAGTACGCGACGACGATCGCCCCCATGAGGCCGGCGAGCCCGGCCCCGAGGAACGTGGCCTCGACGCCGTAGCGTTCGCCGAGGGCCCCGAGGATCCACGGCGCGACGGCGGACCCCAGCCCGAGCGAGGTTCCATAGATGCCGTTCGCGAGCCCTCGCTCCTCCTTCGGCGAGCCCCGCGAGACGAGCGTGAGGTTCGCGGGCACCATGACACCGGTGCCGATGCCGACGCCGAACGACAGCACGGCGAGCGCGGCCGGCGTCACGGCAAGCGGGGTGAGCGCGGTCGCGACGGCGGCATAGATGAGCCCGACGAGGAGCACGGTGCGGGGTCCGAAGCGCCGGATCGCGCCGGGAAGGCCGAACCGCACGATCATGCTCGCGGCCTGTCGGGTCGCGATGAGGACGCCGATGAGGAAGCCGCTCATCGCAAGGCCCCGGAGGTACACGGGATAGAACGCGACGAGCGAGCCGAAGAGAACGCTGTAGAAGAACACGCCGCCCGCCGAGATCACGATGTCGGGGTGCGTCATGATCCGCGCGGCGCGGCGCATCACGCCGCCGGGCGGGCGCGACGCCCCGGCCCGTCCCGGCTCCTCCGGAAGCGACAAAATGAAGACGAGCCCCAGGAGCGACCCCCCGAGGAAGACGGAGAAGCCCGCCGCAAACCCGAAGCGGTCGACGAGGTAGCCTCCGAACGGAGGTCCTACGAGGAACGCGGCTCCGAGCGCGAGCGAGTAGTCGGAGGTCGCCCGCGGGATCTCGGACGCCGTGACGCGGTCGAAAAGGTACGCGTTCGCGGCGACCCAGAAGATGCCGGACGCGAAACCGAACAGGGCTTGGCCGGCGAGCACCCACGCGGGGCTCGGCCCGAACACGTAGCAGAGCCCGGCGGCAAAAGACAGGACGAACGTCGCCGCAAGCGACGGCTTCCGGCCCTTGCGGTCCGCCAGGTCCCCCATCGGAAGCCGGAGGACGATCTGCATGATCCCGTGGACGCCGGCGACAAGGCCGATGAGGAAGATCGGCGCCCCGAACGTGAGCTGGAGATGCTGGGGGACGAGCGGCATGCCCACGCCGAGGAGCAGGCTGAAGAGGAACGTCGCGGCGTAGAGCCGGAGGAGGGCCGGGTCCACACCGGCCGCATGCCGGAAGGGGGGCATAAAGCCGGTCCCGTCGGGCGACACGGAGGCCGGCCGTCGGTCCCACGCAGGCGGCCGCCTGCGCGGGCCGGTCGCGGGCTGGCCGGCCTTCATGAGGGAGACGCTTCCTCGCCGTTCCGTGCGGGACAAACTAGAAGGCCGGGGGGTCGCATTCCTTCGCGGAGGCAAGATGAGGCCGACCGTGCCCACGGTCGCGGCCACCGTGGCCCTCGTCGTCTTCGGGGCGGGGTTCGCCGTGCAGGCGTCGCTCGAGGACAGCGTGGTCACCGTCTGCGTCGCCGCCGGTCTTCCCGCGGACGCGTGCCGGCACCAGCACGACGGCAAGCAGCACGGCGACGCGAGCGACGACTGCGGGCACCCGTCGCCGATCCTCCAGCGCGGGATCCCCGACCGGGGACGCCTCGTCCCGTTCGAGGACGCCTACGACAACTGGGCGCTCCTCGTCTTCGGCCAGTCGACGCCCGGGCCGGACGATCCGCCGCCGCCCCCGCCGCAGCCGATCGTGGTCTCGATGCGGCCGGCGCCCGACACGAAGCCGTCGAGCGCCCCGATCTATCCCGATTACGACCTCGAGGTCTGGGGCCCGGCCGGCGACTGGTCCGTGCCGTGCGCGGTCCTTCTTGGGAACAGCACGAGGAACGGGACGCAGCCCGAGTCCGTCGTGTTCCAGGCGCACCACTCCGGCGTGTACACGGTCCGGGTCCTCTTCAAGGACCAGGGCCTCGTCGAGCCGTCGCCGGCGTTCCGCATCCGCGTCTGCGATCCCTTCTGTCACCACGCGTCGGACGGGCTCGTGGGATACGAGATGTCCTACACGTGAAGCGCGAGGTTCATCCGATATCCGGAGACTAGCCGACCATGGCCGCCGCGGACGCCCTCCTTGCGCTCGCCTCGAGCGTTCCGCTCGTCGTGCTCGGCGCGGCCGTCCTTACGTTGCGCGGCCGCCCGGGCGAGGCGACGTTCTTCGGCTTCTTCGCCGTCCTTTGGGGCGCGCAGGTCGCCGCGACGAACGTCGGGCGCGTCGTGGGCGAGCTATCCGTGCACGCGGCGGGGCTCCTTGCCTCGTTCGCGCTGCAGCCGCCGATGTACCTGTTCCTTGCGCACTTTGCCGCGCGGCACCACGGCGGCCGGCGCCTCGGCTGGCTCACGCTCGCCTTCGGCGGCGTCGCCGCGGCCGCGACGGCGATCCTCCTCCTTCGCCCCGAACTCGTCGTCGCGTCGGTCGAGTCCGCGGACGGCCGCATCGTCCGCACGACGTGGGGGCCCGCGATGGTGCCGTTCTTCGCGGTGCCGTTCTTCGGCGTGTTCTGGATGGCGCTCGTCGTCCTCGAACGGCGATACCGCGCGGCGCCGCCCGGGTCGGCCCGGCACCGCTCCCGCGGGGTCCTCCTTGCGCTCGCGCTCTTTTCGAGCTATGCGACCGCGCGGAACCTCCTCGTCTTCTCCGGCGGCGCGGGCTCGGTCCGGATCCAAGGGGCGGTCGGGGCGGCAGGGCTTGCGGCGGTCTTTGCCGCGGGGGCCTTGGTCCTCCTCTATCTCGTCGCCCGGTCCGTCCTTCGTCCGCCGCCGCCCGAAGAGCGCGACCGCGTCCTCATTGCGGCGTTCCTCGTTCCGGCCGCCGTGGCCGTGCTCGAGTCCGGGGGGGCGATCGGCGGCGCCTCCGTGAACTCGGTCGGGTTCTGGCGGATTCTCACGGTCGCGGTCTTGGTCCACGGGCTCGCCCGGTACCAGCTCTTCGACCTCGACGTGAAGCTCCGACGCTTCGCCGGGCCCGGGATCGCGGCGCTGTCGCTGGGCTTCGGCGCGCTGTTCGGATTGGTCGCGGGGCTCGGCGCAGGCGACGCGACGCGGGCGATGCCTCCGATCGTCGTCGGCGCGGCCGTGGCCGGCGCGGCCTGGAGCCTCCGGGGCCCGATCGGGAGCCGCCTGTTCCCCGGCGTCGTCGAATCGCCGGACTACCTGTACCAACGGAAACTCGAAGTGTACCGCGCCGCGCTCGAACGCACGGTCGCCGAAGGCGCGTCCTCGACCGGCGACGAACTGCGGCGCCTCCGGAAGAGCCTCGGCATCTCCGACCGCGAGCACAACGTGATGGAGTTCATGGTGCGGGACCGGATGGGCTCCCGCGCCGCACCCGAACCCGAGGCCCCGCCCCGCGTCGAGCCGGGCGCGCTCCTCCTCGGCCGGTACCGCGTGGAGCGGCTCCTTGGCGAGGGCGCCCACGGTCGGGCCTACCTTGCTCATGACGAGACGATCGACCGCGCCGTCGTCGTGAAGGCCGTGGGCACGTCGCTCTACGGCGGCCGTGCGGCAAAGCTCCTCCTTCGCGAGGCGCGCCTCGCCGGAGGCCTTCGGCACGCGAACATCATCGGGGTCCACGACGTCGCGGAGGGCCCGCACGAGGCGGTGATCGTGATGGAGTACGCGGACGGGGGGAGCCTCTTCGGCCTCCTCTCGCGCCGCGGCCGGCTCCACATCGAGGAAGCGGCGGGCATCCTCGACCAAGTGCTCTCAGGGCTTGCGGCGGCGCACGCGAAGGGGATCGTGCACCGCGACGTAAAACCGGAGAACCTCCTCTTGATGCGGGACGGGACCGTGAAGATCGCCGACTTCGGCATCGCGCGCGAGACGCGGCCCGACGCGACCGGCCTTACGGGGGGCGCCGTGGGCACGCTCCTCTACATGAGCCCCGAGCAGGTGCGCGGCCTCGCGGTCGACGCGAGAAGCGACCTCTACGCCGCCGCGGTGGTGTTCCACCAGCTCCTCGCCGGCCGGTTCTACTTGAAGATCGCGGGGCGCGACGACTTCCAGGTGCGGCAACTCATCCTCGAAGGAGAGCCGTGGCTTTCCGTGAAGGACGCGCCCGGCTGGGTGGAGCCGTTCCTCCGCAAGTCCCTCGCGAAGGACCCGGAGGAGCGATACGCGGACTCGGTCGCGATGCGGGCCGCCCTCCGAGGGTCGGTCCCCCTCGCCTGAGAAGCTTCATCTTGGGACCCGGCGTTCGGGGAACGATGACGGGGCCGGTCGAGGAGGGACAGACCACCGACACGCCGGGCGGTAACGTCGAGGCGCTCGCGACGTATCTCAAGGTCCTCGGGAACCCGAAGCGGCTCCACCTTCTCCGCTTTCTCGTGAAGCCCCACTACATCGAGGAGATCGCAAGCGAGCTCGGTACCGCGCGCCAGACCGCGCAGGAGCACGTGCAGCAGCTCCTCGAGATCGGGGTCGTGCAGCGGGTCCGCGGCCGGAGCGACCATGGTCCCGTGACGGACTTCGTCGTCGTGCCGCAGCGGCTCTTCTCGATCACGGAGGAGTTCGCGAAGCTCGGCGTCCTCGAACCGGAGCTCGAGGAGTCGCTCCCGATGCGGCCGCCCACGCAGCCGATGAAGACCGGGGCGCCGCTCGCGAAGGACGAGGACCTCCCGCGGCTCACGATCGTGCACGGGATGCGGATCGGGCAGACCGCGACGCTTTCGGGCGGCGGCCCGTGGCTCCTCGGGCGCGACCCTGCCGCGACGGTCTGCCTCGACTACGATCCGTTCGTTTCCTCCCGGCACGCCGAGGTCCGCCGGGCCTCCGGCGGATTCGAGGTCGCGGACCTCTATTCGTCGAACGGGACGTTCGTCGATTGGAAGCGGCTCCCCCGCGGCGCGACCCAAAGAATCGAGAACGGAATGGTCGTGCGCGTGGGCAAGACGATCCTGTTGTTCCGGAAGATCTCATGAAAGATTTCGGATACGAGATTCTGGTGACCGTGTTCATCCCCGGCGCCACGGTGGCCGCAGCCATCTGGGTCGTCGTCACGGAGGCACCCGCATGGACGCCGGTCCACCAGGGTCTCGGGGCGCTCCTCGCCAACGAGTGGACCTTCAACATCGCTTTTCTCGTCGCGTCCGCGTTCTTCGGCACGATCCTCGCGTCCGTTTCCAGCATGTTCGAAGAGAGGATCCTGGACGACGCGACGGCCCGGGCCGTCGGGATTCCGCGGGCCCAATACGACGCGCAGTGGTATCGATACGTGGATACCCTTCGACCAGATCAGGCCAACGCATGGGTCTCGCGCATCTTCACGTATTTCTTGTTCGAGCTCCGGATGACGTTCGCGCTGCTCGTTCTCGGACTCGTCGTATTGTCCTACTATCAGAACCGCATCGGCGCAATCGTCGGCGTGGCCTGCTACGTCACGGCGCTGCTCCTCGGTGGGAGCTGCCTCGACAGTCACCGCACGCTCGCGAACTTCCGGAAGCGGAATTTCGCCGCAGGCCCGCCCTGAATCTGCGCCCGCAGCTTCCGGGCCTCGGCCCGGGCGATCACGAGCCGGCGGCACCGCGGGGACCCGCAGAGGCAGGGCAACGGGCGGTCGTCGAGATCGCATTCGTAGTCGTACGTGATCTCCTCGCCGCCACGGATCTTCCGGCGCGCCTCAAGGAACACGCGGCGTCGCCGGATCTGGATTTCGGCGTTCGGGTCGCAGCTGTGGTTCGCGAACCGGGCAATGTTCTGCGGCACGTCTCCGTCGATGTCGATTCCGGGCGCCACGTCGAAGACAAAGATCATCCCGAGGCGCTCTTGTCGCCTGGCGATTCGGTCCCCCTGAGTCTTCGAAACGCGGCGACCCACGTACTCCGCAATGAAGGCTCGGCGGTTGATGACTGCCGCCGCGAAGAGGCCGCGTCCGTGTATCGGCGATGCCCGCACCTCGAGGGTGCCGTTCGCGGGCGCTCGGTGCCGGGGCCGCGGGTTCATCGAGGACCGACCGCGATTTCGGCGAGCGCGACCCGGACGTCCCGGAAGGTCGATTCCTGGATCGAGAGATCTCGGCCAGCAAGCGCCCAGAACGCCTCCTTGGCGTCCCCGGAAAGGTCGACCGTCGGGGGTTCGCCGAGGCGGACCGCGAGCGCGTGGAGGTCGATCGTGAGCCCCTTCCCAAGCGCCTTGAGGACCGCCTCCTTCACGCACCACGCGCGCGTCGCGTCCTCCGGCCCCGAGAGCCAGAGCCGCTCGCCCTCGGTGAACGCCTCCTCGAGGAACGCCGCATCCCGGGCGACGACCGGCTCGGCGTCGATGCCGACGGATTCGCGTGCGGCGTCGTACGCGACCGCGAACGCGTACCCGCCCGCGTGCGAGAGGCTCGCATGTTCGGGCCGGCCGTCCGGCCCCCGGCGCCCGCCGACCGCGGCGAGCGCGATCGCGCCCGCGACGTACTCGGCGCGCCGCTTTTCGACCGCGAGCGTCGCATAGCGTCGGCGTTCGTCGTCCGACAGCGTCGCAAGCAGCGACGAGGGATCGGCCGGGACCGGGACGGCGACGATGGTGCGGCCGGCGAGCTCGAACCGCTCGAGGGGGGGTCCCGGCGATGCGGGCGCGGGTAGCGCCGCGGGCCCGATCGCGACGAGTGCCACGTCTTCGACCCAGAGGGCGGTCCGGCCTTCGGAGTCGACGCCTCGGGCGTCGCCGCGGACATGCGTCCCGTCGAAGCGCGCGTCCGCCACTTCGACCGCCACGATGTCCGCCGGATGCGACCAACGGACCCGGCCGATCGCGTGCGGGAGCGCGGCCTTCTTCGCGACCGCCATGCCCCACGCACCGAGCGTCTGGAAGCAGGCTTCGAGCGCCGGGGCCGGGTACCCCGGGCCCGGGAGGTGGATCCCGGTGGCGAGCGTCGCCTTCGCGGAGCCTTCCCCGAGGGTGTCGAGGCTCGAGAGCACGCGGAACGTGGGCCCGTGGAAGTAGACCTTGTAGATTGCGTCTTTGTCGAGCCGCCACGGTGCCGCCTCCGGACCGGTCCGTCCCCATTCCCGCCATTCCCGTCCAGTCCCGTCGGGTACGAGCACCGCCTCCGCGTGGAGCCGGAACTCCGGCGTCACGCCGGCGGGGGCGGCCGAGCGCGTGAACGCGCGGCAGCGGATCCCGGCGCCCTCGCGTTCCGCCTCGATGCGTACGACGGCGCGGTCCTTGTGCACCTTGATCGCGTAGTGGAACTGCGCGTCTTCGAACGAAAGGCGGCCTGCCGGCGACAGCATCGCGGCGGCCTCGACGAATGATTCGAGCGTGAGGACGCCGGCAAGCACCGGGATACCGTCGATCGCGTGGTCGCGAAGGTGCGGGGCGGCCGCGTCGAGGTCGGCCTCGGCGACGATGCGCCGTTCGGTCCGTTCGACGACCCTCGACAGCATCCGTCCGGCGCGCGGCGCGTCTCCGGCCCACGGAAGCTTCTTTGCGACGACGACCTCGGCCTCCGGGCCGCCCGCGAGCGCGTGGAACGCAGCCACGCCTTCGGCCGTCGTCAGAGGTTCGACACCGGCGGCGGAAAGCACCGAAAGCAAGCTGCCCCGCGTCGCCATGCCGGTCTCGGCCCACGCGGTCCAGTCGATGCAGGTCGCGTCGACGCCTCGGGACCGGAGCGTCGCGGCGAGTTTTGCGAGCGCGTCGTTTGCCGCCGCGTAGTCGGTCTGGGCCGCGTTCCCGAACCGGCCCGCGACGCTCCCGAAGAAGACCGCCCATCGAAGCGTCGGGGCGGCCTCGACGACGTGGAGGGCGCCGTCGAACTTCGGCGCCACGACGCGCTGCCACGCGCCCTCGTCCTTTTCCGGAAGGAGCTTCGATTCTTCTACGCCGGCCGCATGCACGAACCCCACGATCGGACCGAGGCCCCGGACCGCTTCGGCGACCGCGCCCGCGTCGGCGACGTCGCAGGGACGGTAGGCGACGGACGCCCCGAGGCGGGACAGCTCGGCGACGTTCCGGGCGATCTCTCGCCCCTTCTTCCACGGCGCGACCGCGCGTTCGACGGCCACCGGCGTCGCGCGTTCGCCGCGCGCGCCGAGCGCCCGTGCGGCCTCGCCGCGCTTTGCGTCGAGCTCTGCGTCCGTGAGCGCCGCGAGCGTCGCAAGGTCGACGGGAAGCGCGGTCCGGCCGAGGAGCACGAGGCGGGGACCGAGCGGTGCGACGCTCTTCAGGCACTCGGCCGCGATCCCCTGTGCGCCGCCCGTCGCGACGACGACGTCGCCCTTCCCGATCGGGAGCGGCGCGCCGAGCGGCGCGCGAAGGACGAGGTCGACCGTGAAGCGGCGGCCCGAACAGTACGCGACCTCGCGGACCTCGCCCGGCGCAGGCGGAGCGGCGGTCTCGGATTCGAGCGCGGCCGAAACGTCCGTGTCGACGACGTCGAGGCACGTGACGGCGATCGACCGTTCACGGGAGAGCGCCTTCGCGAGGCCCGTGGCGAGTCCCTGTCGGGGATCCGCCCCGGCGCGCGGGGCGAAGCCGTGCCCGCCGAGGTCGGTCACGACGACGAGGTGGGCGCCGAGCGCCGCGGGGTCGCGCTTTGCGAGGAGGAAGAGTTCGTGGGGGTCGCGCGTCCGGGCGTCGAAGACGAAGGCCGGGGGGACGGGGGACGAGGAACGGGGGACGGGGGACGCCGGTGCGGGGACGAGCGTCGGCACGAGGTATCGCACGCCCGCGCCCGAGGCCGGCGCACCGGCCCCGGGCGTCGCCGGCACGGCGGTCCCGCTCACGGGTTCCGGCGCCCCCGCGGGTCGTTCGCCGGTGGCGACGGTTCCCGCGAGCAGCCGCGCGACCGCGGCGAGCGTGGGGTAGTCCTTGAGGCGCAGGTTCTCGATCCGCGGGACCGCGAATCGGTCGCGCACGATCGCGAACACCTCGGCCTGCTTCACCGTGTCGATCCCGAGGTCGGCCTCGAGGTCCATCGTCGGGTCGAGCGCTTCCTTGGGATACCCGGTCTTTTGCGCGCAGATCTCGATGAGGGTCGCGAGGATCTCCTGTTCCCGTATGGTATTGC
>JBQTJL010000211.1:0-7140 GCA_052387135.1 Methanobacteriota archaeon
CGTCGGCGGCCGGTTTCGAACCTGGACCCGGTCGGTCGCCGTCGTCGTGAGGCCCCGGGCATCGGTCACGGTGAGCGACACGTTGTGGATGCCGGACCGCGCAAACTCGTGCCGGACGACCTCGCCCTCGCCGACGGTCCCGTCGTCGAAATCCCACGCGTAGCGGACCAGCGGATCGTCCTGGTCGCGCGAGCCCGTCGCGTCGAACACGGCCTCGCTGCGCTTCCACGGGGACGGCGGCGTCGCGACGTAGGCCGCAAACGGCGCGATGTTCACGACGACCTGCCGCGCCCGGTACGACAACGTGACGTTGCCAGAAGAGACATGGTCGATCCCGACGAAGTTCCGCGCTTCCGGCGAATAGTACCGGATCCACTCGCGCTCGATGAACGTGTTCAGCGGATCCGTCGGGACCTCGTGCACTTTGAACGCCCGGAACGCGCCCGCGGCCGTGTCGAGCGTCTCCTCCGAGAGGACGGTGTAGTTCGACTTCGTGTCGTTCCGCCATTCATCGATCGTTTCCGCGCCGCTCCGGCCGACGACGTGCCGCGCGGAATCGACCCGCCAGCTCTTCCCCACCGAGAGCGGGTGGCCGAAGAGGTCGACCGGCGGGTGGTACGTCGCCTGGAGCTCGCCCCGCTCCGAGGCCGACGCGAGCGTCCGGGCGCGCGCGAGGAGCAACATCGTGGCTTCGTCGTGCACGTTGAAGAAGAGTTCCGTCTCTCCGGAGTCGCCGGGCCGTTCCTCGAAGATCGTGACCGTGTCGTGGGTCGCGCCCTCGATCACGGTCTCGCCGACGGAGCTCACCGTGAACCGCCAGACCTGCTTCGTCACGGGCTCGTAGAGCTCCCAGCGGTAGCCTGCAAAATACGTCGGCACGGCGCCGGTCTCGGCGGTCGACGGCCACGGCACGAGCAGGACGAGGAGCAGCGTTCCGGCGAGGGCCACGCGAGAACGCCGGGCTCGGACCGGGGTCATGGCAGGCGCGGGGGAGGACCCGAAACGCCTTAAGACCTCTCGTTGAACCCCGCCTGTACCGATTTGGACGATGGGCTGAGGCGAGCCAACATGGTTCCCGCAAAAAGCTTAAAAGCTCCTTTGCCATTGGCAGGCCAAGGCGATTTGGGAGGCATGGGAGTACGCCCCATGCTCCCAGAGGCACAGGAGGCATCGACGAATGAGAGGCTCGTCCATTATTGTGACCGGTTTCATGGCCATCGCGTTGGTCAGCGCCGTGTATCCGGCGATTGCGACCCACCAGTCCGCATTCGCACCCGCATCGTCCACGATCGACCCGAACCACTGCCAGCGGGCCCACCCCGACACGACGCTCGAACCGAAGGTCGAGGAATTGAGCCCCGGCACGGACTACGTCATCGGCGGGTCGACCACGCCCGGCCCGGCGTCGGGCTGCGTCGTAAACGAGACCTTCACGATCACGGTCGCGACCGGCGCGGACGCCGTGAACGCGGTCTGGTTCCTCTGGGCCATCCCGGTCCCCGACCTGTTCATGCACGTCGTGGATGACGATGACGCCGGCTCCGGCGTGATTTTCTCGGTCTGGGGCTTCGACGACTCCGCGGTCGGCTCCCTCGGGCCGTCCGACCCGGACCTCTGCATGTCGAACGCCGACGGCGACTGCCTCGTGATGTACAGCATCCAGGTCTCCGAGGTCTCCGGGAACGGCTTCGGCGGCGAGGCGGGCTACGTCCCGAACGGCGTCGCGCGCGTGATCATCAAGGACTTCGGTGGCGCGCCGGTCGTCGGCGCCGTGGGCTCGAACGCCCACAACCACTACCAGGAAGCGAACTTCTAGGAAGTCGCCTCCGCTATGCGCCGGGGGACCCGCCCCCGCGCCTTCCATTTTTTCCGCAAACTACTTTGTACGAGGACCGCTAGCTCGAAGGGAGCATCGTGCGCCGGACCCTCGCGCTCCTCTGCCTCGCGTTCCTCTTCGGCCTTCCGTCCCCCGCGGCGCCGCAACCCGGACTGCTCGCCCCCGGGGACTGGGTCGTCACGGGGACCGAGGTCCGCACGGACGAGATCCTCGTCCTTCAGGGGAACCTCACGGTCCGCGTGGGCGGATCCCTCGTCCTTCGCGGCGTCCACCTAGGCGTCGACAGCCCCTCCGCGACCGCCCCACGCGTCGTCCGGGTCGAGCGCGGCGGGCTGCTCCGCCTCGAGCCCTCCGAGAACGCAGCGACCGTCCTCCAAGCCGTGAACACGGCGGCCCCGTTCCACACGGTCGTCGAGGGGCGGTTCGAGTCCGTCGGCACCGCGCTCCGTCCCACGGTGATCCGGGACTCCGACCGCCGCTGGCCCGAGGGCGGGATCACAGTCCGGCCCGGAGCCGAGGGCTTCGTCCTTTCGCATACGGAGCTCGTCGACGTCGGAAAGACGGCCGTGCTCGTCGGCTCCGGGAACGACATCCGCATCGAGAACGTGACGTTCGGGAACAACGGCGCGATCGGGCTCCAGCTCGCCGGCGTCACCCAAGGCACCGTGCGGGATTCGACGTTCCACGGGATGCCGGAGGCGCTCGTCGTGACGGCCCCCCAGCGGGACCTCGCGATCGTCGGAAACTCGTTCGTGAACAACCGGGACGCGGTCCAGCTCATCGCGACCGAGCGCGTGACGCTCCGCGAGAACGTCATCACGGCCCCGAAGCGAGGGGTCCTGCTTCGCGAGGGCGCCGCCGCCCGGCTCGACGGCAACGTGATCGACGAGCACATCCAGTTCGGCGTCGTCGCGTTCGAGGGCGCCTCGTTCGTCTGGGAAGGGGGCCGGGTCCGGGGCGCGCCCCACACCGGCCTCGTGGGCTTCCGCGCGTTCGACTCGGGCGCGATCTTCATCCGGAACGCGACGGTCGACCGGTCGTCCGCGCTCGCGGTCCAATGCGTGAACGCGACGCTTGCGGTCGAGGGCGCCGTCCTCTCGGACTACGGGCAGGCGGGGATCCAGGCGCGGGGATGCGACGTAACACTCGGCCGGAACGGCTTTGCGGGCGGGACCGAGGTCCTCATCGAGGCCCCGTTGGTCGTCGCGGTCACGGACGAGGACGGCGTGGGACGCGCGGGCATCGACGTCGAGATCCTCGACGGCCGCGGCGTGTCGGTCTTCTCCGGCGCGACCGGACCCACCGGCGCGACCTCGGAGATCCTCCTTACGACGTATCGCCGGATCTCGGGGACCCCGACCGATATGAACCCCTTCACCGTGCGGGCGACGCCGCCGGGCACGTCGCGGCTCGAAGAGGTCGTGACGCTCGGGCGGCCCCGCACGCTGCTCCTTTCGCCGGCGGCGCTTCCCGACCTTTCGGTGGGCGCCCCGGTCCTCCAGCCGGCCGCACCCGCGCCCGGCACGCGCGCGCTCCTCTCGTTCGAGGTCGCAAACCGGGGACGCGCGCCCGCGAACGCGACGGGACTCTCCGTCTTCGTCGACGGCGAGCGCCTCGGGGCGGCTTCGCTCGAGGTCCCGGCGCTCCGGCCCGGCGAGACCACCCGCGTCGAGGCGGTGTACGACCCCGTCCGCGCCGGGAGCCACGTCGCCGTCGCCCGCGTCGATCCCGAGAACGCCCTTCGGGAGTCCCGGGAGGACGACAACGAGGCCCGCTTCTACTTCCGGGTCGCCGCAACGACGCCCGTCTCGCCGCTGCCCCCGCCGGGACCGGCAGACGGCACGACGCCGCAGCCCGGGAACGCGTCGACCGGGCCCGAGCCCAAGCCCGACCTCTCGTTCGTGGGGCCGATCGTCTCCTCGAAGAACGGGACCCTCCGCGACGGGGACGGCGTGACGCTCTTTGCGACGTACGAAAACGCGGGCGAAGCGCCGGCGGGGCCGTTCCGCGTCGTCGCGACCGTGAACGGACTCGTCGTCTCCGACGAGGAGGTCGCCGGTCTATACCCGGACGAGCGCCGGACCGCCGTCGTGGGCCTCGTCCTCCCGGAAGGCACGCACGCGGTGCGGATCGAGCTCGACCCCGGCCGGGTCGTCGCCGAATCGGACGAGCGGGGCAACTTCGTCGAGACCGTCCTTGCCGCGGGGCCGCCCGCGTGGCGCGCCGCGCCGCCCCGAGGGGACGACACGGCGGGCGTCGCCTTCTGGGGCCTCGTCGCGGCCACGATCCTTTCGGCGGGGCTTCACCAGACGTCGCGGAGCCGCAGGAAGTAGAACACGCCCGCGACGAGGACGAACAACACGGCGAGCACCACCACGACGGGGTTGCTCGCAAGGTCGTCGACCACGCCGCCTTCGACGCGGAGCGTCCCCGCCTCGGAGACCACCTCGCGCTCGCCGCCCGTGTGGAGGATCTCGACCTCGGCGGCCCAGGTCCCGGTGCGGGGCGGCTCGAACGTGCCGGTATAGACGCCGTCCCCGGCGCGTTCGTCCGGCGGAGCCCCGTCGTCTGCGAGCGGGACGCGGACGGCGTCGCTTCCACGGGATAGCGCCACGGTCATCTCCGCGACGGACGCGTGGCTCACGACGGTGACGACGGCGGGCTCTCCGCGGGCGAGCGGGCCCGGCGAGGCGACGGCGGAGGCGTTCCGTCCCGGGTTCTCGATGCGGACCTCGATATCGGCCTCCCCCTCGGTGGCGCGGTCCGAGGCGACGGCCCGGAGCCCATAGAGCCCGTTTAGCGCGCGCGCCGTGTCCCAGAGGAAACTGCCTTCGGCGAGGCCCCCGTCGAACAGTGGGTCCCAGGTCGGCACGACGCGCGGCCGCGTCTCGAGGCGGACGAAGACCGGGTCGCCGTCGAGGTCGGAGGCGCTCCACGTGACGGCGACGGGCCCGGAGAGGACGGCGCGGGGCGCCGGCGTCACGATGGTGACGAAGGGGCGGTGGTTCCCCACGATGTGCACGAGGGGGGCGTCCGGCGCGCCGAGGAGGCCCACGTTCCCGGCCCGGTCCTCGGCGACCGCGACGAGGCGGACCTCGTCGCCTTCGCGGACCGAGGGCATGCGCGCCTCGAAGAGTCCCGGGTCCCCGGGGACGGGCGCGAGCGACAGCACCCGCGACGGGGCCCCTTCGACCGCGACCTCGGCCCGGACCGAGGCGACCCCGGACCCCGACTCGAAGACGCGGAGGCGCAGGAGGTCCGAGATCGAGACGAGCCGGATCCGGGGCGCTTCGGCCTCGACCACGAGGTCGAAGCGGACCGGCGTCTCGGCGTTCCCGACGCGGTCGATCGCGAAGACGCGGAGCGTGTAGTTCCCCGGCCCCGAGAAGCCGGGCAGGTCCGCTATCCGGAAGGTCGGGCCCACCGCGCGCGCGGACGTCGCGGGATCCGCCGTCGCCGGCGCGAGCGAGGCGAGGACGCGGTCGACCCCGATCCCGGCGTCGCGGGCCGAGACGGCGATCGGGGCGGTGCTTCGCGCGTACGCGGGCCCTCGGGCCGGCCGAAGGATCCCGCCGGAGACGTCCGTCGCAGGGGGCCGGTCGTCGACCGTGAACGAGATCGTCGCGGTCGCCTCGCGGCCGCCGGCGTCCCGGAGGAAGAGCCGGGCCGTCACGGCGACGCCGTCCGGGAAGCGCGTCGTGTCCGAGACCACCTCGACCTCGCCCGGCGTCTTCCGCTGCGTGACGGGCGCGTCGATCGTGCGGTCGGGGAACGTGACGGTGAGCCGGGTCGCGGCAAGGTCCGGATTGAGCTCACGCGCGGTCGCCCGGATCACGGGCGTGCCGTTCGACCAGCCCGAAGGCCCCGTCGCGAGGATCGAAGGGGGCGCCGCGGGGACGATCCGGAGGCGGGCGGCCCCGGTCTCGTTCGTGTTCCCGTCGGCGTCGCGGGCGACGAACCGGTACTGGTGGGTCCCGGACAGGTCGAACGGGACGCTCCCGTTCCACCACGGGCCGTCCGCGGAGAGGGCGACGTTGCGGGACGCGCCGAACGGGTCCGAGAGCGCGAGCGCCACCGTGAAGTTCGGAAGGTGCGCGCCGATCGACCGGACCTTCGCCGAGAACAGGACGGGCGTGCCGGATTCCTGGACCGCGACCAACCGGTCAGCGAGGGGCGCGTCGTTTCAGGTCGACTCGAAGACGGGGTTCTCGAACGTCCGGACGCGGAACGCGAACGAGGCGTTCCCGACGTTCCCCGCGCGGTCGGAGACGAAAAAGGTGACGTCGTAGAGGCCGGGTCGTTCGAGCGAGCCGTTCAAGAAGAAGGCGCGGGTCGGGTCCGCGACGGGGCCCACCGGCGTCATCGAGAAGTTCCCGACGAGGAGCCCCGTCGCGTTCTCGACGATGCGGGCGGACGCGGCCGCGGCCCCGGACGGGTCCGACGCGCCGATCGTGAGGTTGAACTCGGCCGCGGCCTCGGGCTCTGCCGGGAGCACGGCGGGGGCGGCGAGGGCCGGAGGGGTCGTCTCGAGGTGGACCTGCGGGGTCCCCCGGCGCGTCGCGTTCCACGTGCCTTCCTCGTCCTCGGCGACGACCTCCATCGTGTAGTTCCCCGCGGCGTCCGGAAGGAGGACCTCGGCGGAATAGAGGCCCGGCCCCGTGGGCGAGAGCGTCTCGTTCAGGACCCCGACGCCGGTCTCGTTCGTCGCGTTCACGCGCACGACGCGAATCCCTCCGGCGGGGTCGAACACGCGCGCCGAGACCGGCACGCGGGCCCCGGGCCGGGCGAAGAGCTCCGACGATTCCCCGAAGAACGGCCCGTCGGGCTCGGGCGCGTGGAGCACCAGCGTGACGAACAGCGCGGGGCGGTCCGCCCCCAGCGCGCTCGAACGGTTGCTCGAGAAGAACTGGAACCCGCCGCCGCCGAGCGGGAGGGGCCCGCCCACGTCCGCGACCGCGACGCCGTGCCAAGCCGTGCCGTTCGCGTAGACGTTGACGAGGGTCGGCGTCATGTTGAACTCGACGATGCGCGCACCGCCCACGAAGTCGGTCTCGACCGTGACGTCGGGGGCGTCCGCGCGGCCGGGGCGCCCGGAAAAGTTCACGCGCTCCTCGCTCCAGGGTTCCGCGACGCGGAAGAGCCCCAGCGTGCGGACCGCGCTCGGGGGTTCGCGGAGCACGAGGACGAGGGTCGCGTTCACGAGGGTCGTGTTCCGCGGGAGTCGGTCGATCGGGAACGAGAGGAGGGCGAAGCGCCCGAACGCGGAGACCCCGAGGCTCTCGCTTTCGTTGAAGTTCGCGCCG
>JBQTJL010000212.1:0-5055 GCA_052387135.1 Methanobacteriota archaeon
GCCTCCGCGGCGCGGGCGGCCCGCGCGACCTCGGAGAAGACCGCCTGCTCCTCCGAGAGCTTCGAGGCGGGGTTCACGCAGAGGTCGCATCCGAGGCCGGCCAGCTCCGGGCTCTCGCGTTCGTGGAGCACGCATACGGGGCCGCGGTTCTCGAGCGCCCGGACGAGCGAGACGAGCTCGGAGAGCACCTCGACCGGCGACGTGGTCCCGGCGGCAAGACCCGAGGCGAGCCGCTCGACCGTCGTCTGGACGCGCGGGTCCGCCGCGACCAGGGGCTCGGGCACGGCGCGGGCGGACGCGTAGCCCGAGACCGCGGCTTGGGAGACGCCGATCCGGTCCGCGACCTCGCCCTGCGTGAGCCCGGAGGAAAGGAGGCGCCGCGCGAGCAGGTGGCGGATCGTCGGCACGACGCGGTCGGCGACGACCTCGTCCGGAAGTCGCATTCTTGTGTCCCAACGTGTTCCTTGGATAAGAATGCCCAGCCCGCGCGAGGTGCTGAACAAGCTCAAGTGGACGCGGGCGGGCCGCGGCGACGTGCTGGTCTTCTACGTGCACCGCGGGGCGCCCGGCGACTTCCTCGCGGTCCGCGGCGAAGACGTCGAGGCGCTGGAGCGCGGGTTCCTCGTCCTTCTCGGCGGGACCCGGATCCCGTACCATCGGGTCTTCCGCATCGAGCGGGGAGGCGAGGTGGTCTATGAACGCGTGAAACGTGACAAGTGATAGGTGACGTGCGAGGTGAGGTGGCAGGTGAGAGGGGATGAGGCTTCGCCGATGCGTCGCATCACCTATTACTCATCACGAGCAGCGGTTACCGTCGACGGGCTCCGTTCCCGTTCTTCGCGCCGCCCACCATGATCGCGTGGCACGCGCACGGCCGTTCGTGGCAGGCGGGGCAGGCGCTCTCGAACTTCTTTGCGAGCGCCTTCTCGAGGTCGATCCCGTAGAGGTTCGCAAGCGACGCGGCCCACGACATCACGTCCGCGAGCTCCTCCTCGACGCGTTCCTTCTTCTTGCGGCGGATCGCGGTCGAAAGGTCGCCGGTCTCGTCCGCGAGCCAAAGGTAGGTCCCGACGACGCCCCGATCGCGGTCGCGCTCGAAGTACAGGTCTCGGATCAACGTCTGGAACTCGGCTACGCGCATTCCAACCCCTCCCCGACCAGGCCCGCCTGGCAAGGCGACGGCGAATCGTCGCGCGGGCTCTTCAACTTACGCTTGTCGTTTCTCGTGGAACTGCCGCGAGAGCGGGCGGGCGCGCGCGGGCGGAACGTGAGACGCGCGCGGCCGCTCAGAGCGGGAGGGATCGGGTCCCGGCGGGGTCGGTTTCGGCGTGGTTCAGGATCGCAACGACGGTCCGGACGGACGCTTCGCCGCCGACCTCGTCGATCGGCACGAGGCGACGGAAGTCCTCGCTCGGCGTGTATTGCACGGCGTCGACGAAGAGTCCGAAGTGGTGGATGTATTCGCCGAGCGCCGGGTTCAGGGTGAAGGAGGCCCCGTCGGAGAGGACGAGCCGGTGCTGGACGAGCTTGCCCAAGCGGAGCTTCAGGAAGTTGTCGTAGTCGAAGCTGTTCCGGAGGGTCTCGAACTTGCGGCGGCCCCACCGCGACGTCGAGTATTCGCTCCGGTGGGCCTCGGCGTAGAGGTCGACGAAGTCGCGGAGGCTGAACGGCGAAAACCCGCGGGCCTCGTGGATCCGGGCGAGCTCGAGGTTCATCGAAAGGTCATCGGAGGTCGTCCGGCGGACCGCGAGGAACGAGAGGACCTCGGCGAACGTGAACGGGACGCGCCACCGGTACGTGTAGGCGTCCCGCAGGCCTTTCCCGACGAGCTCGACGACGCCCTGCATCTGGAGCTCGACGAGCTTCTCGCGCACCTTGTGGCTCGTGAAGCCGTAGAACTCCGCGCTGCAGCGGGGGCGGTTCCCGTTCTCCGGGACGAAGAGGTAGTTCGTCTTCCGGGCGGTGAAGCGTCCGAGCTCGAGCCGGTGCCCGTTCGCGAACCGCGACATGTCGATCCGCGTGTCGGACTGGAGCGGCTTGAGGAACGAGTCATAGAGAGAATTGTACACGTGGAGCTTGAGGACAGAGTAGAACGCCTTTTCCGTGCCCGATACCGGAAGGCTCTCGTTCGACATCTGCCTCAGCACGCCAGCGTCTGGTGGACCGTAAGGATGGCCGCAGCTACGCAGCCTGTCTCACGTTCCGCCAACTCGGAGTTGCATGGGGCCCATATAACCTTTATGGTCCACAGGGCCACGCGCTGAACCGCGAGTCCGTATGAGCGACTTCCAAAACGCGACTAATACTTTCTCGTCGGACCGTAGGCGAAGAATCCGGCACGCGCCGGAGTCACGCCGACAATGTGACGGTCACGCTTCGTCGGTCGCGGCGCGCGCGAGCGGTTGTCTCTGGCGGCGGTACATCGCGACGAGCTCGGCCGCCGTGGTCGCCTGCTCGGGCGACTTGTCGTCGCGGAACCGGCCCGTGAAGCGCGGGAAGCGGACCGCGAGCCCGGACCCCGGCGCGACGGCGCCTCGGCCCGCCGTGTGCGTCGGCGAAAGCGTGAGCTCGGCCCCGACGACCTCGAGGACGACCGCGGGCGAAAAATGCGTGTCGGGCGACATTTCCCGCGCGATCTCGACCCGCGGGTCGGGTCCGGTCCGCTTGTGCGCGTCGAGGCGCGACGGAAGGGCCGCGAGCATCTCGTCGGTGAACCCGGTCCCGAGCTTGCAGGCCGTCGCGAACCGGTCCGTCTCGGGGTCGTAGGCGGCAAGGAGGAGCGCGCCGTACCAGCCCGCGCGCCGGCCGCGGCCCGCGAACGCGCCGACGACGACGAGGTCCAGCGTGTCCGAGAGCTCGGAGCGATAGTCGCGCTTCAGTTTGATCCACTGCCAGCCGCGGTTCCCCGGGCGATAGCCGGAATCGGGCGCGACGCTCTTTGCGAGGATCCCTTCGGCGCCTTCCGAGACGGCCCTCTCGAAGAACGATTCGAGCTCCTCGGCAGTCCGCACGCGGGCCATCTCGCTGAGCCGCACGGCGGAGGACGCCGCGAGGGCGCGCTCGAGCGCCGCGCGGCGCTCCGGAAGGGGCCGCGACAGGAGCGCGTCGCCGTCGAGAAGGAGGAGGTCGAAGGCGACGAACGCGAGCGGGACCTCCCGGATCGCCTGTTCGAGGCCGTGCTTGCGGCCCCTCCGCGTCGTGACCTCCTGGAACGGGCGGATCTCGCCGCTTCCCGGCTCGATCGCGACGCACTCGCCCTCGAGGATCCCCGTCTTCCCCCGGAACGCCTTCCGAAGGGCGCCCGCGACGTCGGGGAACTGCGGCGTAACTTCCTCGAGCCGGCGCGTGAAGAACCGGACGTCGCGCTCGCCCACGTGCGCTTGCAGGCGGAGCCCGTCGTACTTGTGCTCGACGATGCACTCGCCGCCCATCTTCGAAAGGATCTCCTCCGGCGTCGTCAAGCGCTCCGCGAGCATCGCGCGGACCGGCACGCCGAGCCGGAGCGCGAAGCCGGCGGCCGCGGCGACGCCGCCCGAGAGGACCGCGGCGGCGACCGCGCCGAGGTCGGGATAGTTGTTGTACGCGGCCTCGATGCGGGCGCGGGCGTCCGACCGTTCCGCTCGCTCGGGTTCCGATAGCTCGTCGACCGGGACCACGCGGGGCGGGGCCCCGGGCCCGGCGGTCGCGATCGCCGCAAGCGCATCGAGGAACGTCATGTCGGCGACGCCGAGGCGGAGCTTCCCGGCGGCGGTGCGGACGACGTAGCGCGCCTCGACGGGCTCGGCCCGGTCGAGGAGGCGGTGGAGGAGCTTCAGCTTGAGGTCCTGCGAGCCGGGGCCCGTGGCGCGCGCGATCTCGTCGAGGTCGCGCCAGACCTCGAGGACGCCAAGCGGCGCCTTCGCTTCGCCGAACCCGACGATGGTCGCCTGCTGTCCTCGTCGCATCATGCGTTCCGCGGCGGTCCCAAGGTCCCCGGTCTCGGCGTAGGCCTTCTCGATCTCGCGCTCGGAGACGGTCGTCGTCTTCGAGACGGCCTTCATGATGAGTTTCTCGGCAAGCCCCAGCTCGATCCCGGAAAAATCGGGATGCAGGCGCCCTTGCGTAAGGTGCACGACGGGGCCGACCTCGTCCGGCGCGGACTTTGCGAGCACGTCGACGACGAGGCGCGTGATCTCGAGCCGCTTCTCGGTCGCCTCGAGCTGGTCGTAGGCCGCCGCGAGGTCCCGGTACAACACATACGGACACCTCCGTGAGGGGTTATGAGTGATGCGGACGCGCTGTCGCCCGCTCACCGGTGATGGGTCATGGGTGATACGGAGCCTGTCGCCTGATTTTCGGTGATGGGTCATGGGTGATGCGGCGGTGATGCGGCGTCGCGTCAGGTCTTGCGCGGTGATGAGTCATGGGTAATACGGAAGCGTCGTCACCTGTCACCTATCACGAGCCGCGTCGTCCACTTATCACAGGCCGCGTCGTCCATCACCTGTCACCCATCACCGATCAGCGTAGATCATCGAGATTGACGCCGATCCCGCCGGCCCCGAGGACCTCCCGGATCGCCTTCTCGGAGTCGCCGGGGGCGGCCTCGACGCCGCGGATCGCATCGAGAAGGAGGAACGTCTCGAAGCCTTCCTCGATCGCGTCGAGTGCCGTCGCGCGGACGCAGTAGTCGGTCGCAAGGCCGCCCACGAACACGCGGCCGATGGCCCGCTCGTCGAGTTCTTCGGAGAGCTCCGTCCCTTGGAAGCCGCTGTATGCCTCCTCGTCGCGCTCGACGGCCTTGCTCACGACGAGCGCGTCCGGTGGCAGGTCGAACCCGCGACGGAACGCGGCCCCGGGCGTGTCGCGGACGCAGTGGGGCGGCCACGGCCCGCCGCGCGACGAAAACGAGACGTGGTCCGGCGGGTGCCAGTCGCGCGTCGCGATGACGGGGTGCTTCGGGGCGAAGCGCCGGATGTATTCGTTCAAGACCGGGACCACCTGGTCGCCGTCCGGGACCGCAAGCGAGCCGCCCGGGCAGAAGTCGTTCTGGATGTCGACACAGATCAAGGCCGA
>JBQTJL010000213.1:0-6010 GCA_052387135.1 Methanobacteriota archaeon
GAAACGCCCGCCGCAGTACTGGCAACGCGCCCTCCTCCAATTCGTCATATACTTCGAAGGACGTATCCCGCAATGAACCCGACCCACGAACGCCCACTCACGCGTACACCGAAATCAGGATACTCTCTGTCTCACGGCGTCGCGCTCCCGCCAACCCCGGATCACGGACCGCACGTCGCATGCGAGGTCCAAGGCCTCGCGCCAGACCTCCAGGTCCTTTAGACCCGACGGGAAGCCGTCGACGAGGGCATCCAACCTCGTGTCCCGTCCCTCGGCCCTCGTTCCTCGTTCCGCGTCCCTCGTTCCTCGTTCCGCGTCCCTCGTACCCGTCACCTCCGATGCAGCGCCACGAGCGCCGCCGCCGAGAACGCCGCGACCGCAAGGCCGCCCCACCGTAGCGTCGGGTCGGAGGCTGCGGCATCGACGTCGCCGCCTGCGACGGCCCCCTCGCCCGGGGGGGCCGACGCGACCGCCGCCGGCGCCCGAGCCCCGTCCCTCGGGACGGTGACCACGAGAGGGATCGAGTATCCGACGCCCGTCTCGACCTCCTCGACGAGAAGGCGCGCCGCATGCACACCGGCCGGGACCGCCGGAAGCCGGACCGTGAGGACGTAGACTCCGTCCCACCCGTTCCATCGGGCCTCGGGGTGCGCCGGAGCCACGCGGAGATCGATGGGCGCGAGCGAGACCGGTTGTCGGATGCCTTCTCGGCCCGACCCCGCCGGCCGCACCGAAAGGTTCGCACCGCCCCACGCGCCGGCCGCGACCGCGAGCGAGACGCGGAGCGAGACCGGGGGCTCCGCCGCCGAGCCCACGTCGAGCGGGACGACAAAGTGCACGGATTCGCCCGCCCCGGCCGTCGCGGGCGACGGGGGCGAGAGCACGGACATCGTGGCGCCGGCGGCCGGCGCAGCCAATCAAAAGGCGACGAGTCCGACGAGGATGGACCCCGCAAGGCCCCGCGTCATGGCGCGTCCGCCCCCTCGACGAAGACGCGGACCTTTCCGGAGAACCGGCCGGCCGGAGTCCCCGGGGCGATCGTCGCGCCGACATGAAGGACCGCTTCGGTCCCGGGCGCCCACGAATCTCCGACGGGAGCGAACCGGACGACGCCGGACCCGTCGACCCCCGCGACGAAGGACCAGGAGCCGTCCGGCGCCGATAGCGTCGCGGTCCCCGCGAGCGGCGGCAGGTCGACGAGACGAGCCTCGACGGCGGTCGGCGCGACGTTGCCCGCGTTCATGAGCCGCACCTCGAACACGACCGGGGCCCCGGCGGGCGCGCGAACCTCGGCCGGCGGCGCCGTCCGAGATTCGATGGCGAGCCGGGCCCCGACATGGAAGGGGCGCTCGTGCGGGGCCCCGCCTTCCGGAGTGACGCGCCAGAGGTAGCGACCGGGCGCGAGACCTTGCGGGACGGCAAGCTCCGGCGTGGGCCCAAGCACGCGTTCGTCGACGGCCCGGCCGGTCCAATCGAGGAGCTGCGAGGTCCAGCGCGCGTCCGGCGCCGGCGGGGCGTCGAGCGCGAGCACGTGCGCCCGGCGAGGCGAAAGCCATGGCTCTCCGCGCGCCACGACCGCGTGGTCGACCCGGAGGGCGGAAGGCCCATCGGGGGTCGCGGCGGAGTCCGCCACGGGCGCACCGACGGCCGCGGGCGGCGCGTCGCGTGCGACCTCGAACGCGGCGGCGCCGAGATATCGCCGCGGGGCGGCCGCCGGGACTTCGTAGACCGAAAGCCGGTACGTGCCCTCGCGGGCCTCCGCGGGGACCGCGATCCCGAACGTCCGGGACGCGAGCCCGGGCGCGTCGGGCGCGGCATCCGCGAGGTCGACGGCCGCCTCGGGAAACTCCCAAGGTCGCCCGCCCTCGAACGCGAGGCTCCAGCCGGGCTCCCGCACCTCGGCGGAGCCCCGGTAGAGGACGAGGGCGAACCGTCCGAGCTCCCGGACCGGGCCCGGATCGAGCGCGCCGCTTCCAAAGTTCTTGTCCTCGACGCGGAGCACCCCCGTGATGCGGCTCGATGGCGGGGCCGCGTCCGTTGTGAACGTGACGTTCGCGGTCGGGGCGACGTCGAGGACCTCGAACGTGCGCTCGATCGGGACGCTCCGCACCCGGCCTTCCGCCGTCGCCCGGATCAGGTACCGGCCGTCCTTCATCGGGGCGGTGACGAAACGATCCTCGAGCGCGGCCGTCGTCCCGTTCGGGTCCGCGGCCACCGGCACCGTCCTCCGTTCCACGAGGAGGGGTGGCGAGGGGCTTCCCGACAGGTCCGTCGTCCGCCATGTCTCGAACGTGACGCCGGTCACGTCCCGGATCCCGTCCGGGTCGGTGGCGACGACGCGCGTGATGAGGGCTTGGCCCGGCGACTTCCGCTTCCCGTCGTCGTTTACGGAATCGGCGGCGAACCGGAGCGCCGGCGGCGTGTCCGCGACCTCGACCACGACCGGATGCTCCTCCATCGGTTCGGCCGCCTCGACGTCGAGCGACGCGTTCGCCACCGCCGACGCGCCGGCCGGGCCCGTCGCCGCGAGGACGAGCTCGTATCGGCCGGGGCCCCAGGACGCCTCGAACGCCCCGTCGCGGACCGCGGGCGAGGCCGTTACGTCGAGCCGGATCGTGCCCCCTCCCCATTCGTCGGGAGGCTCGAGCGCGAACGAATCGTTCCCATGGAACCGGATCGTGACGATCACCTCGGCCGGTCCCGGCTCGGCCTCGGTCGCGAGGGTGAACCGGAACGCGACCGCCGCGTCGGAAGCGCTGGGCGACACGCTTTCTATCGAAAGCCGCAGGCTGCCGGTCTCGGCGGCGAGGTACGGCGCGTTTCCGGCGAGGACGAGCGCGAGGAGGACCACGGAAGTCCGGAGGCGGGGCATCGCGCCGCGACGCGGGCGCACCCGATTTGAAGCTTGTCCGGAGGTTGCGACATTATATGTACCTCGGAGGCCGTTTTCCGCCCGTTGGGGGGCATCTTGTGACACGCCTCGGGCTCCGTGCAGGCATCGTCGGCTCGCTCGCATTGACCGCGCTCATCCTGTCGCCGGCCGCGGCGATCCTCGACCCCCCGCCCGCCTCCGAGGCCGGGGCTTGGGAAGAACCGTTCGACGGGCAGGTCCCGGCGATCAACATGGTCCTGCTTCCGGAAGGCCGCGTCGCCTACTGGTCCGGCCTCGACGCGGCCGAGACCGGCGTCACGTTCTTCGTCCACTCCCACATCGGCAAGGGCCTCTCGCGCGTCCTCTCGTTCAACGAGACCGGGGTCCCGGCGATCACGACGCCATTGCCCGAGGACGGCGGCGGGGACGACCTCTTCTGTTCCGGCAACTCCGTCCTCCCGGACGGCCGCGTCGTCGTCGCGGGCGGCACGTACGACTACCGGAACAGCAGCGAGACGAACGGGCCCCCAAGCGTCCGCGGCTCGCCGGACACCCGCATCCTTGCCGCAAACGGCAGCGCCTGGACGACCGCCGACGAGATGGCGTACGGCCGATGGTACCCGAGCGTCGTCACGCTGTCCGATGGGACTCCCCTCGTCGCGGCCGGCGTCTCCGACCTCGCGGATTCCGGCTCGCACGTGACGAAGCTCGAGACCTACAACGCGACGAGCGACACCTGGACGGGGCTCCCGGCCTCGACGGACCGGCTCCTCCCCATGTACCCGAGGCTCCACGTCGTCCCGAGCGGGCCGCACGCGGGCAAGGTCGTCTACACGGCCGTCGCCTGCCTCTGGTGCCCGTTCGGCGAGGCCTCCGACGAATCGCTCTGGGGCAACACGCAGATCCTCGACGTCGGCGCCGCCTCGTGGACCGACCTCGGCTCCGCCCTGTTCGGGGCGCGCCAGGCGGGGTCCTCGGTGCCGCTCCGCCTCGAACCGCCGTCCTACACCGCGGAGTACGCGACCTTCGGCGGCACGCTCGGCCGAAGCCTCGTCGCGACGCCGACCGGCGAGATCACGGACCTCTCGGTCGTCCCGCCCGCCCGGATGCCGCTGCGCCCGATGACCGAAGGCCGGTGGCACCCCAACTCGGTCCTCCTTCCGACCGGCGACATCCTCGTCGTCGGCGGCGGCCGCCACGACGACGTCCTCGCGCCGGGGCACCCCGAGCCTGTCCTTTCGGCCGAGCTCCTCGACCCCGACTTCGTCGATGCGACGACGGGCGTCCGGGGCCGCTGGACGACGCTCTCCTCGATGGAGGTGCCTCGCGTCTACCACTCGACGGCGGTCCTCCTTCCGGACGCGCGGGTGCTCGTCGGAGGCCACGTCTCGTTCCCGAACCCGTTCACGCACGACCACGTCGAAGAGCAGGTGTTCGAGACGCGGTTCGAGATCTTCGACCCGCCGTATCTCTTCCGTGGAGCGCGGCCCGCGATCACGACCGCGCCCGCGAGCGTGGCGTACGGCGCCTCGTTCGTCGCGAACGTCACCGGCGCCGGCGCCTCGCCCGAGTTCGTCCTCGTCCGGCCCGGTGCCACGACGCACGCGTACGACAGCGAGCAGCGCGCGATCGTGCTCGCTGCGACCGAGGTCGCGAGCGGCTCCTACAGCCTGACCGCGCCCGCGAACGCGAACCTCGCGCCGCCGGGCTGGTACCTGCTCTTTGCCGTGAAGGCGCCCGCGACCGCGGGCGAGGTCCCGAGCGTTGCGCACTGGGTGCGCGTCGGGTAGTCGCTCAGAGTAGCCGGAGCCCGGCCCGGCGGGCCGTCCGACGCGCCTCGGCGTAGCCTGCGTCCGCGTGCCGCACGACGCCCAGCCCCGGGTCCGTCGTAAAGACGCGCTGCATCCTCGCGTCCGTCGCCCGGGATCCGTCCGCGACCACGATCATCCCCGCGTGCGTCGAGAGCCCGATCCCGACGCCGCCCCCGTTGTGGATCGCGACGAGGTCCGCCCCGGCAGCCGTGTTCAAGAGCGCGTTCAAGAGCGGCCAGTCCGCGATCGCGTCCGAGCCGTCCCGCATCCCTTCGGTCTCGCGGTACGGCGAGGCGACCGAGCCCGTATCGAGGTGGTCCCGCGTGATCGCCATCGGCCCGATGCGGCCGTCCCGCACCGCCCGGTTCATCGCGCGGGCAAACCGCGCGCGCTCGCCGAGCCCCAGCCAGCAGACGCGGGCCGGGAGCCCCTCCCAAGGAAGCGTCCGCTCGGCAAGGTCGATCCAGCGGACGAGCGCTTTGTTTTCTGGGAACATCCGCCGCACCATCCGGCCCGTCTCGAGGATGTCGTCCGGTTCGCCCGTGAGCGCGATCCATCGGAACGGGCCCCGCCCTTCGCAGAACAGCGGCCGAACATACGCGGCGACGAACCCCGGATACGAGAACGCCACCCGGACACCGGCCGCCTGCGCCTGCCCCCGGAGGTTGATCCCGTAGTCGAACGCGACCGCGCCGCGGGCCGCAAAGGACAGCATCGCACGGCAATGCGTCGCCATCGAGCGCATCGAAGCCTTGACGTATCGTCCCGGGTCCCGCCGTCGCAGGCGCAGGGCCTCCTCGAGCGACATGCCGCCCGGGACGTAGCCATGGAGCGCGTCGTGCGCGGACGTCTGGTCCGTGACGACGTCCGGCCGGAAACCGGCGCGAAAAAGCGCGGGATGCGCCTCTGCGCAGTTTCCTACGAGGGCGATCGCCGTGGCGCGGCGTTCCTTGCGCGCGGCCTCGGCGAGGCGCCGGGCTTCGGCAAGGTCGTCCGTCACGACGTCGACGAGGCCTGCCCGCCGCCGGCGCTCGACCCGCGAAGGGTCGACCTCGACGACGAGGCAGACGCCCTTGTTCATCGTCACCGCACGCGGCTGCGCCCCGCCCATGCCACCGAGCCCGCCCGAAAGCACGATCCGCCCGGCAAGGTCCCCCCGAAAGTGCTTCCTTGCGACGGCCGCCAGCGTCTCGTACGTCCCCTGCACGATCCCCTGGCTCCCGATGGAGCACCAGGACCCCGCCGTCATCTGGCCGTACATCGTGAGGCCCTTGCCCTCGAGCCTCCGGAATTCGTCCCACGTCGACCAATGGGGCACGAGGTTCGC
>JBQTJL010000214.1:0-1563 GCA_052387135.1 Methanobacteriota archaeon
GGCGACGTCGCGGCGGCCGCGCGCCTTGCGCGGCGCCTGGGGATGGGCCTCGTCGTGATCGACCTTTCGCGGGCGGGGACCGGCGCGGGCATCGACAAGCGGGTCCCCCGCGGCTTCCGGGAATCGAACGCGATGGCATTCTACGCGGGCGGCGTCGCGACGGACGAGGACCTTTCGTATCTCGCAGACCACGGGTTCTCCGGCGCGATCGTCGGGACCGCGTTCGCGAAGGGGGCGTTCCGGTGAACAACGAGCTCCGCCTGGCCTTGGCGTACGTGTTCCGTGCCGTGAGCCGGGACGAGCTTTCGCGCCCCGAGCTCATCCACGCGCTCTCGCTGAAGAACGGTTGGTTCTCGCCGGGCGAGGCGCGGGAGCTCGTCGCGATCGCGCTCGCGCGGGGCGAGCTCGTCGAAGCCGGCGAACGGCTGAAGACCGCGTTCCGCCCTTCCGAGGTCCGGGTAGACCCGTCGTTCCGCCCGACGCGGAACATCCTCGGTGGCGACCGCGACGGCATCCTCGCGGAGGCGCTCCGTCGCCTCGCCGCGTCGACTGGCCGCGGCGCAGGCGAGCTCATGGCCGAGGTGAACGCCGCGCAGGAATCGCTCGGGAACAAGGTCTCGACCGAGGCCGCGGCCCTCCTCGTCGCGGCCGGCTACGGTGTGACGGTCGTCGATCTCGCCGCGAAGTCGCTTCCGGCCGCGGATGCGCCAAAAGGGCGGGCGTGAGCGGGCGTCGCCCGCGCGAGGCCGGCCGAAAGGACGGGGAATGAGCGGACTTGCGTCCGCGCTGAAGAGCCAAAAGGGGCGTCCCGACCCTCGGCTGCTTGGCGCGTAGCTCCTCGGCGCTAGGGCGTCGCTCCGCTCCGCCCTGCGCCTAGCTCGCCTCGGCTCGCTCGGCGCGAAGCTCCTTTCGGCCCGACAAGCGCTACAACAAGCGTTCCTGGCGGCCGCGCCCCCAGTCCTCGTCGATCTCGAGGACCACGTCGCGCACCTTCGTGCGGAAGTACCGGCGGCCCTTGTCGCGACGCTCTTCGAGGAACGGCGCGACGCGAGCGACCGCGGCGCCCACGGTGCCCGTCTTCTCGCCGATCCGCGCCGCGATCTCGGAAAGGAAAAGCCAGCCCTCGCCGCGCCGCCGCTCTTCGGCAAGGCAGAGGAGCACGCGGAGCGAGATGCTCGATGCGAGGAGCTCGATCAGGCGCTCGAGCTCCTTCACGTCCTTCGAAAGCGCGACGCGGGGCACGCGACCGGGATGCGCATCGCCTTGTATTTGCTTTCGCAAATCCATGACTTCAGAAAATCATGAATTTAAGATGTTATGGTTTCAAGAAAATACGAAAGTTGATATAGCGAAGGCGCGTTTGAGGGTCTGGACGGGGGATTCAGCCTCCTTTGGGTGATGGGTATGCACTGGAAGCTCTGGGCCGCTTCCGACAACTACCCGACGGGCAAGCCGTTTCATTTGCTTGTCTGATCTGGTTGGTCCCCCGCTCCTCCCCCCAACCTCCACCTCGGCCCTTGCTCCGAGCGCGCCTGGGCGCGCGAGGCCCAGGGCGGAGCGAAG
>JBQTJL010000215.1:0-3039 GCA_052387135.1 Methanobacteriota archaeon
GCGAAAGCACGTCTTACGAGCAACCTGGTGGGCTGACATGGACGCCGAACTCATGCGCCGCACGGGCCTCGTCGCCCCTCTCGTCGTGATCGCAGGCCTCATCCTCCTTATCGAGAAGCCGTGGGGCGCACGGAGCACGGTCCCGCCCGCCCCCGAAGGGCTTCCGGCGTCCGAGCTCCAGTATCCGGCGGCCCCCGACTTCGGCGGCGCGACCGGCTGGCTCCAGAGCGAGCCCCTTGACCTCGTGTCCCTTCGCGGCAAGGTCGTCCTCGTCGACTTCTGGACGTACTCTTGCATCAACTGCATCCACACGTTCCCGTTCCTTCGGGAATGGCACGACCGATACGCCGCGGACGGGCTCGTCATCGTCGGCGTCCATTCCCCGGAGTTCCGGTTCGAGCGCGACCCGGAAAACGTGGCCCGCGCGGCCGAGAAATATGGTCTCGAATACGCGATCGCCATCGACAACGACTACCAGATCTGGAGGGCGTACCAGAACCGGTTCTGGCCCGCCGAATATCTCATCGATTCGTACGGGCGCGTCCGGCACACTCATTTCGGCGAAGGCGGTTACGCCGAGACGGAAGCCATGATCCGAGCGCTTCTCACCGAAGCCGGGCGGTCGCCGTCGCTTCCCCCGAGCGGGCGCGACGAGGACGGCCGGCGCGCCTCCGGGGTCACTCCTGAGCTCTACGCCGCGGCCGCGCAGGGACCCGACCGGGTCGCCATCGGGAACCCGGAAGGGTACCGGCCGCCGGAGACCGTCTCCTATGCGCGCCCTTCGGAGGTCGCGCGGGACAAGATCTTCCTCGTGGGCTCCTGGCAGAACAACGAGCAGAACGTGACCGCGGTCGGCGACGGCACGTCGGTCCTCGTGCGGTTCCGAGCGGCCGCCGCGAACGTCGTGCTCGACGGCCCGTCCGGTGCCTGCATCGAGGTCCGCCTCGATGGCGCGCCGGCCGCGTCCCCGTTCGCCGCCTCCGACGTTTCGCTTGGCGACGGAAGGCCGCCCTGTATCGTCTTGGACGGGCCGCGATCCTACGATTTCTTCGAGGGTCCGGTCTCGGAGCACACGGTCGAACTCGTGACGCCCTCCGGCGTCTCGCTCTTCACCTTCGCCTTCACGTCGCGTACGGGAGAGGACACTTCATGAACGCACGACCTGCCGTCTGGATTTGGAGCTTGCTCGCGATCTTGCTTGCCGCGCTTTCGAACGGGGCGCTCGCAGCCCCCGTGTTCGAATCGGGAGACCTTCCGGGCGGACGTACGTTCTCTTGGGTCGCGTCCGAGACCGGGACGTTCGCCTACAAGTGCCGGTACCATTCGGCGATGACCGCCGAGGTCGTGGTGACCCCAGGCGACGGCACGGGGCAGGCCACCGCGGTTGACATCCAAGGGTTCCGGTTCGTCCCCTCCTCGGTGAGCGTCCTTCGGGGCGCGACAATCACGTGGGCGAACCGCGATTCGACGTCGCATACCGTGACCGCGATCTCTGAGGCGACTCGTATGAGCGGCAACGGCTCCATGGAAAACAATCCATCCATGATGGACAACGGGTCCATGATGCACAACGGATCGATGATGGACAACCAATCGATGATGCACAACGAGTCGATGTCCGGGAACGAGTCGATGATGGGGAACGAGTCCATGATGGACGGCGACTCCATGATGGAGAACGAAACGATGGCGGATGAAGACCAGAGAATGGAGGAGAAGTCTGCGAGCGAGACGCCGACGGTCGGCGTCGTCGTTCTCCTCGCCGGCGCGGGGCTCGTTGCGCTGCTCGTCCGCGGCAGGAGGCGGATGTGACGGCGATTCCGCGTACCTTCGTCACCCTCATAAGGGATCCCGCACGTTGTCGCCCCGGCGGTGGACCCGGGCGTCATGGCGAACCTGAAGCGCGTGCTGTGGCACCTTCTCGGCGGAACGCGCGGGGGGCCGACCCGCATCCGGATCATCGCCCTCCTTCGCGAACGCCCCTACAATACGAACCAACTCGCAGAGCTCCTCCGGGCCGACTACAAGACGGTCCAGCACCACCTCCGCGTCCTCACCGAGAACCGCATCCTCTCGCCGACCGGCGACGGGTACGGCGCCGTCTTTTTTTTCACGAAGGACATGGAGGAGAGCCTCTCCGATTTCGATGCGATCGCCGCGAAGGTCTCCGAGGTGAAGCATGGCTAGCGTCATGTACGTGAACATCGGGCTTGCCGTCCTCAACGCCGTCCTTTCCGTGCTCCTCGGATGGGTCTATTGGAGGAACCATCGGGAGATCCGTTCGCCGTTTACGCGCGGGCTCCTTGCGTTCGCGGTCTTCCTCGTCGTCCACAACGTGATCATCATCTACCACTACGCCACGATGATGACGACGTTCGCGGGGGTCGGTGAGACGTTCCTCCTCGTGGAGAGCGTGCTCCAGTCGGCGGCGCTCATCGCGCTCGTGCAGGCGACGATGCGCTGACGGCCGGACCGCCGGTCGAGGCGCCCCGGACGGCGCCGAGGTAGACGCCGACGAGGACGAGCGCGCCGCCCGCAAGAAGGATCGGTGGGAACCCCTCGCCTTCGAGCGCGTTCGCAAGGAGGATCGTCACAATCGGCGAGAGCACGGCCCCGTACGCGGTCGCCGAAGCGGTCCACCTCGCGAGGATCCAGATCATGAGGACGAACGCCGTGACCGAGCTTGCGACGAGCCAGAGCACGGCCACGATGGTCTCGGGGCGCGACGGGAGCGCGGCGGGTTCGCCGAAGACGAGCGATAGGCTGAGAAGGAGGAACGCGCCGACCGACATCCCGACGAGGTTGGCGCTCAGCGGATGGGAACGGGGGAAGCGCTTCACGACGATGCCGGCGGTCGCAGCGCAGAGCGCGCCGCCGAAGATCGCAAGGAGCGAGCCGGCCGGGACATCGGTCCCGACCCGCTCGCGGAAGACGAGCACGATCCCGGAAAGTGCCACGAGGGCCCCGGCCAGGTTCGCGAGGCGGAAGCGTTCCTGGCCCACGGCGACCGCAAGGAGGAACGTAAGGAGCGGTGTCGTC
>JBQTJL010000216.1:0-5874 GCA_052387135.1 Methanobacteriota archaeon
GGCCTCGGGTTCAAATCCCGACGAGTCCATTCGCGCCCCGTAGCGCGCGAATGCTAACTTCGCCTGCTCGCGGCCACCAGCGCGACGAGGACGACCGCAATCACGGCAAACCCAAGCAAGAGCCATACCCAACCGCCATCGTCGATATTGATATCGTCGTCGTCGCCGGGACCGCCGATGATGTTGATGTCCGTGTCCCCGTCATCCGGATCATCCCGGTCGACGACCGTGGTGTCCTGGTCGATCGTCGTATTGTTCCCTTGTCCCGCGGCCGGCATCGCAACGGCGGCGAGGCCGGCGATCAACAGTGCCATGACGATTTTGTCCATGGTGGCAAACCTGTTTCGCGACCCCTCATGAAGGTTCCCGGTGGGAATGGTGACGGTAGGCGGCGTGCGGCTCCACCGGAAGGCCTACCTGCTCACCACCCATGGACGGGATCCTCGCCGAGTTCCCTCGATGTCTTCACGCGACCTTCACGACGAGCTTGCCGCGCGCGCTGCCCGTACCGATAGCTCGGATCGCCTCCGGGGCCTCTGCGAACCCGTACGTTGCGCCGACCACGGGCCGGATCCGGCCCTCGTCGAGGAACCGCGCGAGCGTTGCGAGGTCCGCGGGCCTCGAGGACGCGACAAACGTATGGATCCAACGCCGCCCGAGGAGCCGGGATGCGTACGCCGCAAAGAAGCTCCGCATCGGGGCGCGCTGCACGCCCGCGATGACGTACCGGCCGGCCGGGGCAAGGACGCGGCGGCACTCGGCGAACGCCATCGTGCCGCCCAAGTCAAAGAAGACGTCGAACCGACCGCGGAGCGAAGGAACGTCGATCCGGGCGTGGTCGAGGACGGCGTCCGCCCCGAGCGAGGAAAGAAGCGCGAAGCGGTCGGGTCGCGTCGCAGCCGTCACGTGCGCGCCGAGGGCCTTTCCGATCTGGACCGCGAAGGTGCCGACGCCGCCGCCGGCGCCGTAGACGAGGACGCGCGTCCCGGGACCGACGCGACCGTGGTCCCGAAGGCCCTGGAGCGCCGTCAATCCGGCAACGGGGACGGCGGCCGCCTCCTCGAACGAGACCCTTTCCGGTTTCCTAGCCAGCCGGTCTTCGCGCGCGACCGCGAACTCCGCGAACGTCCCGTCGCCGGTGCCGAACACCGCTTCGCCGGGCGCAAACGCAGTGACGTCCGTGCCGACCGATTCGACCTCGCCCGCAAGGTCGGCGCCCCGGATCCGCGTCCGGGGGCCGCGAAGACCCGTGAACGGACGCGCGGTCCCCGTGCAAAGATGCCAGTCCATCGCGTTTGCCGACGCGGCCCGGATCCGGACGAGGACCTCGCGGTCGCGGGGACGGGGGACTTCCGCGTCTTCGATGCGGAGGACGTGCGGCGGGCCGTACCGGTCCCGTACGACCGCCTTCATCGGGCCGCCCGCTCGCAGGCTTCCGGAGGCACATCGTTCTCGAGGGAGCCGCTCGTGGCACCGGTCACGGCATAGCCGGGGATGGCCGTCGCCGAAGGCGCGTGGGGCTCGTCCACGATGCGCCCGCCGCCGCCGAGCGTCGACACCGTGAACGTAAGATGGGCGTCGACCGCGTACTCCGAGTGCGCCATGATGGCGTAGCTTCCGGGCGTCACGTGGGAGGCCGGGATCCGCATGCAGAGGGGCCCTTCCGGGACGGACTCGCTGATGACGCTCGAGACCTTGCCGGACCCGTCGTCCGGCAGCTCCACCATGAACTCGATCGAACTCGCCGCCGCCGTCCAGTCGAGGCGGACCTCGAGCGCGTGGGGCACGTCCAAGACCTCGTAATGGAAGCTCGGCGACCAGACGGCTCGCATCGGTCCGTGCGTCTCCTGGAGGTGGGCCGGGATGTCGTAGGCCGCGCCGACGCCGAAGTACCCCTCCCAGGGCTCGTCGAACCACGAGGCGGCCCCGGCGTCGCCCGCGAGCGCGCCCGCGACGGAGACGGGCACGCCGTCGTCTCCGGCGGTCCCCGCGTCCCCGAGGCAGCCGGCGGTCGACCACATGGCAGTCGCAAGAACGATGGCTAGGCTCGTTCGCATGGCTCACACCTTCACGACGATGGTCTCGGCGATCCGGTCGCTCACCCGCTGTTTTTCCGCCCGGAAGAACAGCAGCATGATGAGCGTGTCCAGGATGAAGACGAACGGCTGGAGCTTCACGAGGTTCCGGAGGAACGCCTCGCGGTACGTCACGGGCTTCCCGTCGGTGCGCATCACGCGGAGCGCGAGCGCGCGCTTGCCGAGCGAGCGGCCGTCGTGGCCCTCGGTCCACGTGAAATAGCCCATGACGAGGACCGCGCTCGCGACCGCGATCAGGGCCTGTA
Organism: Methanobacteriota archaeon; assembly: GCA_052387135.1. Taxonomy (GTDB): domain Archaea; phylum Thermoplasmatota; class SW-10-69-26; order JACQPN01; family JBQTJL01; genus JBQTJL01. The sequence continues at coordinate 2,342 of JBQTJL010000216.1, forward strand.
CGGCCGCGGGGAGCGTCGGGTCGTGGAACCCCCACGGGAAGAGGCCCCAGAGGCTTTCGTCGTCGCCCATGCCGGGCCGGTCCGAAAACAGCGGCGTCGCGAGGGCCGTGACGAGGTTGTGGACGAACGAGAGCCCGATGCCGATCACGAGGACGTCGATCGCGAGTGCTGCGGCACGGCGCCCAAAGAGCACCCGTTCGAACGGTTTGGCAAGCGGCGCCACGAACGCGTGCGCGAGCCCGTCGTCGCCGCCGGCCTTCGCGTGGGCGGCCTCGAGGTCCGCGCGCGACACCTCGGCGCGCCCCGCCGCGGATGCGCGCTCTTCGCCCGCGGCGTGGAGATGGCTCATGAGCTCGTACGTGAGGCCTGCGCGTTCGGCGTCCCCGAGCGGGAACCGGGCAAGGATGCGGCGCACCGTGACGTCGAGCCAGGTGCGCGCTTCGGTCGTCATCTGCATCTTATCCACCTTCCAGGATCCGGGTCATCGTTTCGACGTGCTCCTTCCATTCCTTCGACAGGGCGGCGAGGTGCTCGCGGCCGGCCGCGGTGATCCGATAGTACTTCCTCGGAGGGACGCCGGGCTCGACCTCGCGCCAGCTCGACGTGATGTGGCCTTCGGCCTCGAGCGCGTGGAGCGCCGGATAGAGGTTCCCTTCGGCGAGCTCGAGGGCACCGCCGGTGCGGTCACGGATCGCCGTGATGATCTCGTACCCGTACCGCTCGCGTTCCGAAACGAGCTGGAGGATCGCGAGCCGCGTGCTCCCCTTCCGGAACTCGCGCGCCCAACGACCCGTCTCCTCTGTCAAGGATGTACCTATCGCCAGTAGGTACCTCGTGGACATATAGGTTGCGGTGGCTTCGACGAACCGTCGCACGGGAGAAGAAGGAAGCCCCGCGGCTGCAGCGCATGGTGCCGCGGGGCGGACCTCCCGTGCCGGTGTGAACGGAGGCCGTCCGAACCTCGGACTTCCCGGGACGTACATCCGACCTGCCGTCACTTCAACTGCGAGCGCCGGACGCCCGGCGGGCGCAGGCGCGCGCCTGCGCCGAGGGCGAAGGCGGTGGCGATCGCGAAGGCGACGAGGGGCGAGGGCGACGGCGAAGGCGCCGAACGCGCTCCATCTCCTTCTCCTTCCTCGCCCTCGCCTGCGCCCACGCCCTCGCCACCATTCGTCGGAGGGCTAACCCGTCGAGGCGCGTCGGAGTCGGACGTCCCGCTCGAGGAGGGCGTGCTCCTCCTCCGACACTCCGAGCTCGCGCCGAAGCGCCGCAAGCGTCGCCGCCTCGTTCTCCTGGATCACGCCGTCGCGCCACATGTTCTCGAGCGCGACCTTGTAGATCTCGAGCTTCCGGTAGTTGAGGTAGGTCGCCGTCGCGTCGACGTTCGGGAATGCGCGGTCGCTCACGCGCTCGGCGACGCGCTGGAGCGGCGCGAGCGCGAAGACGAGGGCGCCCGCGGCAAGGAGCCCGACGAGGGTCCCGGCCTCCTGCGAAAGGACCGTCTGGGCGGCCTCGCTTGCGACAAACAGCACCGCGACGAAGGCCGCCGCGACCGTGCTCTGCCGGACGGTCCACTTCAACCGAAGGTCGATGTCGAGGACCTGGTTGCGCGCGACGCCGTAGAAGAACCCGAGCCAGACGATCCCGTCGACGACGAAGTGGAGGAAGAGCCGGTCCTCGTGGAGCGGCGGCGCAGAGAGCTGCAGGAACGACGCGGGGACCATCGCGAGGATCCAGAGAAGGACGAACGCGTCGTCGCCGCGGGGCGCCCGCTCTCGGAGCATCCGCAGGAGACTCGTCGCAGCGACCGCGATGATGCCTAGGAGGATGACCGCGGCGAGCGGCAGCACGACCCCGCGGGGCCCGAGGGTCTCGTCCCATCGCGTCGCGGCGGCGTGCACGACGGGGGCCATGTCGTTCAACCCGAAGACGACGATCGGCAGCATCGCGTAGCGGAGCTGCGCACGGAACGCGCCGGCCCCGGCCCGGATCCATTGGGGCACCATGATGAGGAACGCGAGGACCTGGCCGGCAAGCAGCATCTCGTGCACGATGCGCTGGAGCGCCACGGCGGGGCGACCGTCGGGAAGCAGCACCGCGTCGCGGGCGAGGAACGTCCCGGCGACGACCACGAACGGCGTGGCGGCGATCCCCGCGAGGAACCAACGGCGCCCCGAGGACAGCGTCGGTCGCGGGTAGCTTACGAAGAACATCACGATCGTCGCGAGCGCGAACGTCCGGAGGATCCATGCGACGGTCTCGACGCGGGGCGCCTCGGGAACGCCGAGGAACCCGGGGACCGCGACGACGACGGGAACGGACCCGAAGAAGAGGAGGTTCACGCCGAGGATCCGGGCCGCGAACATGTGGCCCCCATGCCGCATCAGGATCCCGCCGACGGCCATGATGGCCAAGCCCTCGAGGAACCCGAGGGCCCGGAGGGCGTCCATCGGCTCCACCATCGCGGCGGGATGGCCGCGGCCCCGTATTAGCTTGTCCGCAACGCTCATGACGGCCCGTCGGGATGCGGCGTGGTGGCCGCGGCCCGCCCGTCGTGGACGACCCTCGTCGACCCCGCGACCCTCGCCGCCGCCTTCCCGGACCCGCACGTCGTGCTCCTCGACTGCCGGCATTCGCTCGCGGATCCCGAAGCGGGTCCCCGCGCGTTCCGGGACGGCCACCTTCCGGGCGCCGTCCACGCGCACGTCGACCGCGACCTGTCGCGTGTTCCCTCTCGGGGGACCGGTCGCCATCCGCTGCCGGACCCCGACGCGTTCGTTGCCACGGCGTCGCGCTGGGGAATCGACGCGGATGCGCAGGTCGTCGCGTACGACGATCTCGGAGGCGCGTGGGCCTCCCGCGCTTGGTGGCTCCTTCGCGACTTCGGGCACCGCGCGGTATGCGTCCTCGACGGCGGCATCCCCGCGTGGGCGCGCGCGGGACTTCCTCTCGAGAAGGGGGATCCGTCTCCCCGAGAGGCCCGTCGGTTCGGGGGCTCGCCCGGCCACATGCCGACGGTGACGACCTGGCAGCTTACGACCCGCGCGCCGCGCGTCCTCATCGACGCGAGGGCCGCCCCACGGTATCGCGGCGACGAAGAGCCGATCGACCCCGTCGCGGGGCACATCCCGACCGCGGTGAACGTGCCGTTTTCCGGGAACACCGGCCCCGACGGCCGGTTCTTGCCCAGGGAAGCCTTGCGCGAGCGCTTCGCGCAGGTGTTGGGTGCGCGAGGTCCTTCGGACGTCGCCGTGTATTGCGGGAGCGGCGTGACCGCGCCGCACGACATCCTCGCGATGGAGATCGCGGGCCTGCCCGGCGCCGCGCTCTATCCCGGCTCCTGGAGCGAATGGATCCGGTATCCCCTTCGTCCGGTCGCGCGTGGAGGAGAACCGTAGTGGTCGTCGGCGTGCCGTACCTCGCCCTCGGCGGCCGGGTCCTTCTCTTGGGCGTCGAGCGGGTGCTCCTCAAGGGCCTTGCGCGGGACCGCGACGCGGTCGCCGCGGCCGCCCTGTTCTTCGGCTTGGGCGGGC
>JBQTJL010000217.1:0-2605 GCA_052387135.1 Methanobacteriota archaeon
GCGACGATGATGCCGTTGTTGATGTCGCGGCCGCGCCCGGTCCCGTATTCGGTGCGCTCCAGGGGGTCGTGGACCTGCGTGATGGGTTGGAAGAGCCGGCCGTGGGCGGCCGGCGCCACCCCGGCCCCGGTGTCGCGGACCTCGACCACGGCCTCGTCCCCGACCGACAGCAGGGTCACGGTGACGGTCCCGCCTTCCGGCGTGAACTTGATCGCGTTCCCGAGGAGGTTGAACATCACCTGGATGATCCGGTCGCTGTCCGCCTCGACGAGGAGCCGCCCGTCCGGCTCGACATCGAGCGTGATCCCCTTCTTCCGCGCCGGCTCGGCGAACGACTCGGCGGCCTCGGCGGCGATGCGGGAAAGGTCCACGGGTTTCCGTTCGACCCGGAGCTTCCCGCTCTGGAGCCGCGCGACGTCCAGCACGCTGTCGATCAACCGCGAGAGGCGGTCGAAGTTCCGGTCGAGGATCTCGATCGAGCGGTGGTGGTCCTCGGCGGTCGCCTGCATCGACTCCTCGTGCTTCAGGAGATGCAGCTGGAGCCGGATCGGGGTGAGCGGGGTATTGAGCTCGTGCGCGGCCGTGTTCAAGAGCTGGGTCTTGAACTGGTTCATCTCTTGGAGCTGGCCGATCTCCAGGGCCTGCCGCATCGCGATCCGCTCGGCCTCTTCCGCGCGCCGGCGCTGTGTCACGTCGCGGAAGCTCCACACGCGGCCGACGACCTTCGTGTCGAGGCGCTGCGGCTTCGAGTAGCGTTCGAAGATGCGGCCGTCCGAAAACTCCAGGACGTCGAACGACTCGGCTTCGGACGCGGCGTAGAGCTCGCGGACCTTGCGGAGGAACCCCTCGGGGTCCTTGAGCTGGCTTTGGACGAACGCGAGTGCCCGCGCGTCGTCCCGCGAGTCGACGATCTCCTGCGGGATGCGCCACATGCCGACGAACTGCTTGTTGAACGAGACGATCCGGCCCTCGGAGTCGACGACGAGGATCCCGTCCGCGGTCGATTCGAGCGTCGCGGTCTGGAGCGAGAGCGCCCGTTCTAGGCCGAGCTCGGTCTCCTTCTGTTCGGTCACGTCTTGGACGGAACCCACCATTTTTAGGGGTCGCCCCGCATCGTCGCGGACGAGGTGGCCTTGGGCGTGCACCGTGCGGACGCCATCGGGCCGACGGATGCGGTGGACGAGGTCGAACGGCTCGCCGGTTTCGCGCATGCGGGCCAACGCTGTATCGAAGGCCGGACGGTCGTCCGGGACGACGAGGGTCCGTACGGTGTCCAGGGTGACGATCGTCCCTCTCGGGATCCCCGCGAGGCGGTACATCTCGTCCGACCACGCGAGGCGGCCCGTCGCAAGGTCGAATTCGGCGGACCCGAGACGCGCAAGTTCCTGCGCGCGGGCAAGCGACGCCTCGCTCGCCGTCACCTTCGCGTAGAGTCCTTCGTTGGCCGCCCAGTTCGCGATGTTCGCGGCGGAGAGGCCGAGGACGAACGTCGCGTGGATCAGCGCCCATCGCCACGGGTGCGCCCACGCGGCCGGGTGGTTGTAGACCGACGTGGGATCGAACACGCCGACCGTCCCGTGGTGGACCGCGACGTATGCGATCGAAAGGAGGAACGGCACCCAGTCCTGGTAGAGAGAGATCACGCCGAGCATCACGAAGAAGTGGAAGTGGGCCTCGATGAACCCGCCCGAGAAATGCGTGAGGATCGCGGAGGCCGAGATGAGGCCGACGGACGAGATCGCGGTCCGCACGCGAAGCGGGATGCGCTCGATCGAAGCAAGGAGCGCGAACGCAAGGAGGATGCCGCCTTCGAGCAGGCTGTGGATCACCGAGTGGCCGGTGTAGAGGCCGTAGAAGAAGAGCCCGACCCCGTGGAGGACGAGGAGGACCGTGATCGCGTGGTGCCGCTTCGCCCAGACCTCGGCCGGGAGCGCCCCGCCGGCGGGGAGCACCGCCCGGGCCCAGTGGACGAACGAAGAACCGGACGTCGCGAGGGCGGTCACGTGGAACCCCGTGGCATTTTCCGCCGCGCCCCATACTTCAGGTTTTTGGAGTGTGCGCGCGCCCTGTCGCGAATCTCACGAATCGTCTGTCCGGGGATGTGCACCGCTGCCGTCGGGGCGCCGCCGCCCGGTGATGGGTCGACGCGGATCACCCTCCGCATCACCTTTCACACGTCACGGAGAACTCATCGGCGAAGGGGCGCGAGGACCTTCTTGTAGTCCCGGGCGTCGAAGTACTCCCGCGGGTCCGTGAGTTTCCCTTCGAGGGCGGTCACCGCCGCCGTCGCAGGCGAGGCGAGGTACGCCTTCGACTCCGGGTGCCCCATGCGGCCCACGTAGTTCCGGTTCGAGGTCGAGACACAGATCTCGCCGGAGGCGAGGACCCCGCCCATCCCGCCGAAGCAGGCGCCGCACGCGCTCGAGTTGAACGACCCTCCGGCGTCCGTGATGATCTCGATGATGCCTTCCTGCATCGCGAGCCTGTAGATCGAGGTCGAGGCCGGAAAGACGACGAGGCGCGTGTCCTTGTGGACGCGCTCGCCTTTGAGGATCGTGGCGACCGTGCGGAGGTCCTCGATCCGCGCGTTCGTGCAGGACCCCAC
>JBQTJL010000218.1:0-3376 GCA_052387135.1 Methanobacteriota archaeon
CCGCGCGAGCCTCGGCCGTCACCGGGACATCCTCCGCGACTACGGCCTCGTCGGGACGGCGCGGCTCCACGCGAACCTCGTCGACGCGTGGGTCCGGGACCGGCTCGGGCGCCGGGACCACGTCGTCCTCGACGCCGACGGCGTGCGGGCGACGCGGCGTTCGGACACCGTGTTCGTGTTCGGCTCCGGCTGCTCGCTCCACGATGTCGGCGCGGACGGATGGCGTCACATCGCGTCGCACGACACGCTCGGCGTGAGCGGTTTCATCCACCAACGTTGGATCCCGGTCCGCTACCAGCTCATCCGAGGCTGGGTCGAGACGCGCGAAGGCGCCCTCGGGTGGCGCCCGTACACCGAGGACTTCGCGAGGACGCTCGCCGAGAACCCGAACTTCGACGAGACGATCCTCGTCCTCCAAGGCGAGTACTTCGCGCAGTTCGCGAACCGCCTCGTCGGGCACGGGCTCGTGAAGCCCGGCCGCCGGATGTTCCGCTACGGCAGCATCCGCGGGAAGGGGCCGCCGTCGGAGCGTCTCGAGGACGGCCTGCGCCACGCCGTCGGCACCCTGTCGGACGCAGTCAACTTCGCCTATGCGATGGGGTGGAAACGCATCGTGCTCACCGGCGTCGACCTCTACGACAGCCGCTATTTCTGGCTCCCGCCGGACTCGACGTTCGGCATCGACCCCCGGACCCGCCGGGCGACCGCCGCAACCGAGAACGTCCGCGGGCACCGCTTCGACTCGGCCCACAGCACCGCGAGGAACGGCGTCGTCGAACTCATGGCCGGATGGGCCGCCCATATGGGCCGACGGCGGGGGGTCGAGCTCCTCGTCCACAATCCGCGATCGCTGCTTGCGGGGGCGCTCCCGGTCTACCGGCCGCCCGGGGCGACGCTGCACGAGATCCCTCGGAGGATGCCATGAAGATCGCACATCTCGGTTTGGGCTCGATTGGAAGACGTCACGTCCGGAACGTCCTGTCGCTCGGCGAAAAGGACCTCGTCCTCTTCGACCCCGACGCGGCCACGCGCGAGACGGTCCGGAAGGAGCTCCGGCTCGACGCCGTCGCGACGCTCGACGAGGTCTGGCGGGAGGCCCCGGACGTGGTTTTCGTGACGACGCCGCCCCAGTTCCACGCGGACCTCCTGCTCGCCGCCGCGCGGAAGGGCTGCCACCTCTTCGTCGAGAAGCCGCTCTCCCACGACGAGCGCCTCCTCGATGACCTTTCGCGCGAGGTGACGTCGCGGCGGCTCGTCACGCTCGTCGGTTGCAACATGCGCTTCCACCCCGGGCCGGCGAAGGTGAAGGAGACCCTCGCGAGCGGCGCGATCGGCGCTCCGCTTGCGGCGAGGATCGAGAACGGCTCCTATCTGCCCGGGTGGAGGCCCCACCAGGACCATCGCCACGGGTATGCCGCGCACCCCTCCTGGGGCGGAATCATCCTCGACGGCATCCACGAGATCGACCTTGCGCTCTGGTACTTCGGGGACGCGAAGGTGCTCGCGGCCGCCGCCCGGTCCGCGGAGTCGATCGGGCTTCCCGTGGACGGGCTCGCGGAGATTTTGCTCCGACACGAGAACGGCGTGATCTCGAGCGTCCAGCAGAACTTCGTCCAGCGCAACTACAAGCGCCGCAACGAAGTCGTCGGGACCGAGGGGACCGTCGACTGGGACTGGAACACGGGCGAGACGCGCCTCTTCGACGCCCAAGGAAAGATCGCCGCGACCTCGAAGCAGCCCGCGGACTGGACCGTAAACCAGATGTACGTCGACGAGATCGCCCACTTCCTCGGATGCGCCCGCGCGGGCACGCCCACGACGAACCCCGTCGAGGCCGGCGGCCGCGCCGCCCTTCGGGTCGCCCTCGCGGCCCGAGAGGCTTCGGGGTGGCGCGCGTGACGGGTTCCGGGCCCCGTCTGTACGAGCGCGCCCGCGCCCGCATCCCCGGCGGGACGCAGGTGCTCTCGAAACGCCCCGAGATGTTCCTGCCGGGGGCCTGGCCGAGCTACTATGCCCGAGCGAAGGGCGTCGAGGTGTGGGACCTCGACGGGAACCGCTTCGTCGACATGAGCACGAACGGCGTCGGCGTGAACGTGCTCGGGTACGCGGACGAAGACGTGAACGCCGCCGTGAAGGAGGCGCTCGATCGCGGGCACGTCTCGACCCTGAATTGTCCCGAAGAGGTCGAGCTCGCCGAGACGCTCTGCAGGCTCCACCCGTGGGCGGACATGGTGCGGTTCTGCCGCGGCGGGGGCGAGGCCACGGCCATGGCGGTCCGCATCGCGCGCGCGAAGACCGGCCGCGACAAGGTCGCGTTCTGCGGGTACCACGGCTGGACCGACTGGTACCTTGCCGCGAACCTTGGCGGGGACGCGCTCCAAGGGCATCTCCTACCCGGGCTCGACCCGGCGGGGGTCCCGCGCGGGCTCCGCGGCACGGCGCTCCCGTTCCGGTACAACCGTCCCGACGAACTCGAGTCGATCCTTTCCGCGAACCGCGGCGAGATCGCGGCGGTCATCACCGAGCCCATCCGCGGCGAGGCCCCCCGGCCGGGTTTCCTCGAGGCGGTCCGCGATCGCGCCCACGAGGAGGGCGCCGTCTTCATCTTCGACGAAGTGACGGCCGCATGGCGCGCGAACACCGGGGGCTACCACCGGCTCTTCGGCGTCGACCCCGACCTCGCGGCGTTCTCGAAGGCGATGGGGAACGGCCACCCGATCGCCGCCGTCGCGGGCCGGCGCGAAGTCATGGAGGCCGCCCAGGCCACGTTCATCAGCAGCACCAACTGGACCGAACGCGTCGGGCCCGCCGCCGCCCTCGCGACCATCCGGAAGCACGAGCGCATGGGAGTCCCCCGGCATCTCGCCCGCGTGGGCAACCTCGTGAAATCGGGCTGGCAGAAGGCGGCGTCGGCGGCCGGGCTCGAGATCCAGGTCGGCGGGATCGACCCGCTCGCAAACTTCCGGTTCGTCTGCGACGAGCCGGACGCAGCGCGCACCCTCTTCACGAAGGCGATGCTTGAAGAAGGGTTCCTTGCGGGCGGCGCCTGCTACGCATCGTTCGCCCACACGGAGCGGCACGTCGAGGCGTATCTCGCGGCCGTAGAGATGGCGTTCCGGAGGATCGCGGACGGCCTGTCGCGGAAGGACCTAGCCTCCGCCCTCGGCGGGCCGACGGCCCACTCCGGATTCCGGAGGCTCGCGTAGGACCATGCTCGGCCTCGCCTACATCGACCCCGGGACCGGAAGCCTCGCCTGGCAGGTCCTCCTCAGCGGGTTCTTCGCCGTCGCGTTCCTCTTCCGGCGGTACGTCCAGCGGGCAAAGGTTTGGCTCGCCGGGATCTTCCGGGCGAGGGGCGCCTGACATGCCGGTGGTC
>JBQTJL010000219.1:0-19041 GCA_052387135.1 Methanobacteriota archaeon
GCGCGGCGAGCGGAGCGTCCGCCATCGTCCTCTTCGCGACCGTGAGCGCGGTGTTCGGCGCGGGCGGGGCCACGCCGCCAGATTGCGACGATCCGCTGCCGTCGCCGGTCGGGGCGCCGTGCGCGGCGTGGATGGCGCGGTACACGAGCGTGGGATGCGTCGCGGGCGAGCCGCCCTGGGACCTCGCCGTGAGCCCGGACGTGGCCGCGGACATCGCCGTGAGTCCGGACGGCGCGAAGGTCTTCGTCACGGGATACGCGTGTGGAAACGGAGGCCGCGACGTCGTGACTGTTGCGTACAATTCGACGACCGGCGCCGAAATATGGGTGGCGCGGTACGACGGGCCTACGAACGGTTCCGATTCTGGGCAAGCACTTGGCGTTAGCCCGGATGGCGAAGCCGTATACGTGATCGGGGGCAGCACGGGAAACGGGACGGGACGGGATTTCGTGACGCTCAAACTCGACGCGGAGGATGGTTCGGTCCAATGGCTCGCGCGGTACGATGGGCCGGCGAGTGCGCTCGACGTGGGAGCCGACGTCGTGGTGTCTCCGGACGGCTTCGGCATTATCGTGACAGGCAGCAGCCAGGGCATCAGTTCCGCCCACGATTATGCAACCATTCGATACGATGCCGCGACCGGTCTGCCCGCGTGGATCCAAAGGTTGGACGGGCCAGCGGGCGCGGATTCTCCGACGGGCATCGCCCGGAATGCGAACGGAACGTTGGTATTCGTCACAGGAATCAGCGACGGTGGTGGGACGAGCCTCGACTATCTCACGGTCGCGTATCGTGCTGCCACAGGAGCGCTTGAGTGGACAGCCCGGCACGACGGCCCTGGCAGCAGTTTTGACTTCAGTTTGGGTATCGCCGCGGCCGCGGGGCGCATATTCGTTACCGGCCAGGACGCGGGCGGGGGCACGAATTGGGACTATGCAACGATTGCATACGCAGAAACGAACGGAACGAAGCTCTGGGAATCGAGGATCAATACGCCGCCGAGTGGCGTCGATGGTGGCTTGGCCGTGGCGGCTCCCGCGTCCGGGGGTTCGGTTTTCGTTACAGGGAGGGCGGCTGGCGCGATGCTGACGGTCTCGTACAACGCGAGCACCGGCGCGGAGCTGTGGCGGGATTCTCATGGCGCCGCCCGCGGGGACGCCATCGACATCACATCGGACGACGCGTTGGTGCTGGTGGCGGGCTCGGCTGATGGGATAGACACCCACGCCACGGTTGGGTCCCCGCAAGCGGACATGCTCTTTCGAACAATCGACGCGGCGAGCGGGCTCGCCGTGAGCACGTTCCGATACAATGGGCCCACGTCGGATCATGAGTACGGACTCTCCGTTGCGAGGACGCCGGGAGACGAGCGCTTCTTTGCGACGGGAGTGACGCAACTCCAGGGCCTGACCGTTGGAACGAATTCGGGGTGGGACTTCGCCACCATCGCCTACGATCTGTAGGTCACATCAACATTCAACGAGGGCGGGGTTCGCGGCCCCCCGCATTGCCCACGACGCGTTCAGCCGGCCGAAGCCATAGGTTCCATCCCAGCCTGGAGCCCCGAGATCATCGGCAGAGTTTTCAAGAATGCAGCGCACCTTGACGTTTGTAAGTGACGGCGAGGCTATTCCTGGCGAAAGCATGAGCGCCGCCACCCCGCTCACGAAAGGCGCTGCCATGCTCGTGCCGGTGTCGATTACGGTCCCGTTGTTCGTGGTGGCATAGGTGCTGAGGATATTGCGGCCGGGCGCGGCGAGGCCCATGTTGGAGCCGCAAGCAGAGAAATACGAGATCGAGGTCGCGTTGTCGAGGGCGCCGACGGCGATGACGCGATGATGGCTGCCCGGGAACGTGATGCTCTCAGGGGGGGAAAGCCAGGTGTTAGGGCAGCCGTCGTTCCCGGCCGCGGCGACAAGGACGATGCCTGCCTGCCAGGCGGATTCCAGCGCTGCCGAAAGCGCTGGGTCGTAGACGTCGGTCCTGAAGCTCATCGAGATGATGTCGGCTCCGTGCGTCGTCGCCCACTCGACGCCCAGGGCGGCTCGCTGGCCCGTGGAAGGTTGAGGACACATGTCCTGTTGGGTAAGGTCGGGCATGCAGTTCTCGATGACCTTCACGTCCATGATGCACGATTGGCTGGTGCCCGCGACGGCGAGCGAATTGTTCGTGACGGCCCCCACGATCCCGGCGACGTGCGTGCCATGGTTCCGGATATCGGGGTCCTCGGCAAAATTGGCGTTTGGCCCGCAGGCCGGGTCGCCGAGTTCTGTGTTCGCGCGCAGATCGTCGTGCGTCATCTGGATCCCGGTGTCGAGCACCGCGACCTTCACGCTGTGGTTTCCGACGGTCGAATTCCAGGCTTCGCCGATGTGCGTCACGTTGATGGCCCACTGCGACCCGACCTCGGGATCGTTCGGCATGAAAAGGGGCCAAACGCGACGCGCCTGATACGCATCCAGGACGTCATGGCGGGATTTCATTTCCTGGATCACCTCCGGAACGCGGTCGGGGAGGGTCTTGATCGCGACGAACTTCAGTCCATCGCTCCGGTCGATGATGACGCCATGTTCGGCGGCCTCGACCGGGAAGGATATCGGAATCGCATCGCGGAACATTACGACGACCTGGCCGGGCACAAGAGCAGATTCCTCGGCCGCCGTCGGAACGAAAACGTTCGCGATTCCCGCCGCCCAAAATCCAAACGTGACTAGGACTACTACCGCCGCACGCATGCGATCGCCCCCGCCGATGAACCGGGGGGGGGCCAGCATGAACCTTCCGAACGACGGGGCGCATGCTGTCCGCGTTCCCCCAATGCCTTTATAGAAAGGCACCCTAGCCTTGGTCGTGGCGACTCCCGCAGGCCTCCCGGTCGGTCCGGGGGGAGGCGCGACGGGGCCCGGTCTCGTAGCGACCGGCCCCCCCCGACGGTCGGCGGAGGAAAAAGGTAAAGGGCGCGCAGCCACGACGACGGTGCGGTGCACACCGATGGAACCACCCCTGCCGCGGCCCCGGGTCATACGGATCCTGTTGGCGACGGCCCTCGTGGCTGGCGCCTACCTCGCCGTTTCGGCCGCGACGGAGGACCACCTTACGGGCGGGGCCCGGGCCGACCTTTGCACCGGCGGGGCCGATTGCTGCATCTATCATGGCCTGTGGGTCGCCCACTGCGTCGTCGACAGGGCGCCAGTGGCCGCGGCGCAGGCGGCGTGACCGGGCTCCCCCGCCCGCCGCCACAACAACGGATCGTTGTGATTCGGGGCGTCGCCGGCCGCCCCTAAATAGCCGGGGACGGGTCGGCGCCAAGCTTTATAGGGGCTCGAAGCCGCTCCGGTCCCCATGCGAGGCGTGGGAGTCGCGCTGGTCCTGCTCTTGTTGCCCGTGGCCGCCGGCTGCCTTTCGCGTTCGGCCGAGAAACTCGAGGCGCAAAGCGTCCTCGTGCCTCCGAACGTGGCGCGGTGGATCGACGAGATGGACGACGTCGCGTGGGACATCTCGGGGAACTATTCGCGGACCCTCACGAAGGGTGTCTTCGAGGTCCTGCCGGTCGAGCACATCGACCTTGCGACCCACGATGAGACCCGCATCTCGATGGCGGTCTGGCGCCCCGACGTCCCGGCCGGCACGAAGGTGCCCGTGATCCTCGACGTCGGCCCCTACTACGGCGACGTCATCGACGAGATCGTCGGTGGCCGCGAGAAGGAGTTCTTCCTCGACCAGTTCGTCGCGAACGGATTCGCCTATGGGCGCGTCGCGATCCGCGGCACCTCCTCGTCCGGCGGCTGCATGGAGTTCTTCAGCGAGAACGAGCAGAAGGACGTCGACGCCGCGGTCACGCACTTCGGGACGGCCGAATGGTCGAACGGCAACGTCGCCCTCTACGGCGCCTCCTACGACGGGACGACGCCGTGGATCGCGGCGTCCTTCGGGAACCCGCACCTGAAGACCATCGTTCCGGTATCGGGGCTCACGGATGTCGCCGAGCTCATGTTCCGGAACGGCACGAGCGAGTCCCGGGGGACCATCATGCACTCGGTCGTCTACTGGCCGTTCGGCTTTGAGACGCTCTCGCGGTCCCCGGCCGACAAGATCGAGAACTTCTGCGAGGAGGCCGTCCGCGGCTTCGCGGCGGGCCCCTACACGTATCTTACGGGCGACCGGGAGACGCCGGGCCCGGTCGCAGGGTACTGGGAGGCGCGCGATTGGCGCGAGAAGGTCAAGGCGAACTACAAGGGCAGCGTGCTCCTCGTCCACGGTCTCCAGGACTGGAACGTCGAGGCCACGATGAGCTACCCCTTCGTGAACGAGCTCGAGGCCCAAGGCATCGCCGTGAAACACATGCTCGGCCAATGGGGCCACGACTGGCCCGACCGCGCGTCCCGGGAAGACCACATCCGATGGGACTGGGGCGAGATGCTCGTCCGCTGGTTCGACCGGGAGCTCCGCGGCAACACCGCGGCGAACCCGGGCCCGAACGCCGACGTCGAGGACAACTACGGGCTCTGGCGGATCGAAGCTTCGTGGCCCCCGAAGGACGCCGTCCAGACCTCCTACTACCTCGGGGCTGGCGTCCTCGCCACCGAGCCGCAGTCCGACGGCAGCGTCCGCGTCGTGAACCCCGGCGCCGCGGTCGGGCGGAACGGCGTCATGGTCCCTTTCATGGGCGGCACGCCGCTCACGGAGGCGGTCTTCGATCTAGGCCGGCTCGACGCAGATCTGCGGTTCGCCGGCCTCGCGCATCTGCCGCTCACCGTCGTCCCCTCGAACGCCCACGGCGGAAACCTTTACGTCGAACTCTTGGACGTCGGCCGCGGCGGCCAAGTGAAGCGCGCCGCGCACGCGGTCATGAACCTGCGGTTCTACGCGGGTGGGATCGAGCCCCAGACCTTGACGCCGGGACGGCCCGTCGTCACCGAGATCGAGTTCTTCCCGGCCGACGTGCTCGTGCCCGCCGGGCACCGCCTCGTCCTTCGCGTCGTCCCCGACACCGGATCCGGGACGGACGGGATGCACGAAAGCCCCACGCCGACCCCGATCGAGATCCAATGGGGCGGCGAGAAGAGTGTGCTCCGCCTTCCCATCATCGACCGCGACGTGGGCGCCGGGATGTACGCGGGACAGCCACGACCGAGGTAGGCCCGGGGCGAACGCCCCCGCCCTTGCGCGTGCGCTTCGCGCTCGCGCTTACCCCCGTCGGGGGCCGGGGCGCGGGCGGGCGCATGCGCATGGGCTTCCCCGCCTCCACAAGCCTCATAATCCCCTGGATGCCTGTTCGGCCATGCTCCGGCCCGCGGTCCTGGTGCTCCTATTACTCGGGACGCTCGTCGCGTCGCCCTCCTCGGCCGGCCCCTCCCCCGGCCTGAACTGCGAGCGGGGCGAGCTCACCCTCGGCCGGGTCTTCCCGGAGCCCGAACATACGAACGACTTCATCTCGTTCGACGAGGCGCGATGCGGCCTCGCGCTCCTTGACGAACGTCACCCGGACCTCCTCGAAGTCAAAGAGATCGCGGAATCCGTCGGATGGAACAACCTCCTCTCCCAGTCGCGGGACCGGTTCCCGGTGCTCGCGGTCGAGCTCACGGACGAGTCGGTGGCCGAGAAGCGCGGCGCCGTCGTGTTCATCACGAGCATCCACGGGAACGAGAAGGGAGCCCGCGAGGGGATCCTTCGTGCGGTCGAAGACATCCTGATCGCCGACGGCGTCGGGCCCCGGATCGAAGGAACGACGGGCCGACCCGTCGCGGACGTGCTTCGCGAGTTGCGGCTCGTCTTCGTGTTCCCGAACCCGGACGGCTGGACGCACGAAGAGCTGCCGTACCGCCACAACGACGCCTGCTACGTGTCCGCGACCTGCGGCGCGGCGTCGGATCCGGGCGAGATCGGCGTCGAGACCCAATGGTATGTCCGCGTGAACGGGAACGGGACCGATCTCAATCGCCAGTACCCGACGACGGGGGCGCTGTTCGACGGCCCGCCGCCGATGACCGAGCCCGAGATCCTCGGCGTCGTCTCGTATCTCAAGGCGCTCCCGGAACCCGTGCTCGCAGGGGTCGACCTCCACGGGATGCTGAACACGCCCGAGTTGAACTACCTACTATTGAAGGACACGCAGCGGACGCTGCTCGAGGTCCTGCAGGACGAGGCGGTCGCGAAGTACGCCGCGGACGAGATCGTCGCCGACGAGACGTTGGCACCGTGGGACGCGACGGGCGGCCCGCGTGTCGTCTGGGGCGCGACGATCGACCTTCTGGGCTACAGCGCGCCGGGGACCGGCGGCGCCTACGTCGTGCAGGACACCGGCCTCGACGCGGCCGGATACACGGTCGAGATGGCGTACAGCCACATCACGTTCGACAACCACTATCAGGGACCGGGGCAGGCGATGAACATCCTGCACGTCGCCTCGATCCGCGACATCGTCGTGGGCTTCGTCACGTACGGGGCCCGGGCACCGGCGGGGGCCCGCGTGGCCGGGGAGTCGGTCGTGGGCTACCTTCCGCACCCGGGCGCGGTCCCGGGAGGGCGCTACGACGGCAGCGACGCGGACCCGAACGCGATCTTCGCCGAGATCCGGAACGCCGGCGGCGACGTCCGCGGCTTGTCGGCGCTGACGCCCGCCGGGCTCGGAGGCCTCACTCATTTCGTCCTCGCGGACCACGACCGCGAGACCCTGCTTCGGCTACAGTCGGCCGACGCGCCGGGCGCGTCGCTCGCGGACCCGATCGGCGCGATCCTCAGGCCGTGGGTCGAAGCCGGCGGCGTGCTCGTCCTCACCGACCGCTCGACCGCGGTCGCGGTCGACCTCGGGGTCGCCGAGTCCGAAGAGACGGTCCCGGACTTCTCGGGCCGCGCCCACCGCACGAGCGGCCACGCGCTCGTTGCCGGCACGAACCCACCGGTCGCGACGTTCGTCGACGGGAATCCGCTCGGGTTCGAAGCGGGGACGGTGCCGGTGCACTGCCTCTCGGGGTTCACCGGCGACGCCGTCGCGGTCCGCGCGCTCTCCCAGGCGAGGCTCCCCGTGATGGCGGAGGACGCGCCCACCTGCGTGGTCGTCGGCGAGGCGCCGCTCGGCCAGGGCACGGTGCGGATCCTCGGCGCGATGCTCCCCTCGCCGCACCCGGGCTCGCCGTACGGCGTCGACGGTTACGCGGTGACGCCGAACGGGGCGAGGGTGCTGCTGAACGCGCTCGACCTTGCGCTGTCGGAAGGCGTGCCGGAAGCAGGACGCAGCGAGGAAGGAGCCGCGGCGGGCGACGAGACGGGAGTGCCGGGCGTGCCGATGGTGGCGCTGGTCCTAGGAGCGCTCGTCGTGGCATGCCTCCGCCGACGGACGTGACGATTCACCGGACCGGCGGGGCACGTGAAAGCGCAGGTCTGTTTGGGGGTCCTCGCTTCGCTCGGACCCCCAACACCGGCCGAGTCTCCAAGACCGAGCGCAGCGAGGTTTTGGAGCGTCACTTGTACGCGGCGCGATAGTTCCGCCACGTCACGATCCCGAGGAGGGCCGCAAAGCCTGCGATGATCCCGAACGCGACCCCGAGGCCCTCGTAGTCCCACGTGCCGAACATCAGGTCCTGCATCGCGAGCACGATGTACTGGGCCGGGTTGTATTCGATGATCGTCTTCAGCGTCTCGCTCTGGATGTTCTCTTCCGGCATGAACGCGGTCGAGAGGAACATCAGGATGAAGAAGACGGGGAAGACGGCCTGCACGGCCTCGGTGGTCTTGGTGCGGAGCGCGATGTTCGCGACGAACATCCCCACGGAGACGACCGAGAAGAGCGTCGCAAGGAGAAGGAGGACCAGCGCGCCGGGAAGGCCCGTGCCGACCCGCGCGTCGAAGAGCAGCGCAAGGAGCAGGATCACCGCGGCCTGAAGGTAGACGCGGATGCCGTCGGCAAAGAGCCGCCCGAACAGGATCGCCCACATCGAGATGGGCGCCACGAGGAGCTTCTCGAAGTACCGGTTCTGCATGTCGGTGACGAGTGCCACCCCCGCGTTCGCGATCCCCATCACACAGGTGAAGAGGACGACCGCCGGCGCGAGGTACTCGTAGTAGTTGTCCGTGGGGAAGTTCGGGAGCCTCGTCAAGTTCTCGAAGATCGTGCCAAAGAGGAGGAACTGGAGGATCGGCGGGATCATCGAGAACGCGAGGATCGCCGGGTTCCGGGGGAACTGGACGAACGCGCGCCACGTGAGGAGCCACGTGGGCTGGAGCAGCGTCAGCGCTTCGCCCCCTTCGGCGCGCGCCGCGCGGCCGCGCCCGCTTCGGCCGTCGCGATCGTCCGTCCGGTGTAGCGAAGGTACGCGTCGTCCAACGTGGGGCGTTCGATCGAAAGGGAGGGCGCGGGGACGCCGGCCTGGTCGAGGCGTTTGAGGATCTCGGGCGCGGCCGCCGCCGCGTCCCGCGCGTACACCTTGAGGTCGCCGTCGGCCGCCGCGGTCCGGAGAACCCCCGGCGCGTCCCGGAGCGCGTCGACGGCCCGCGGCACCTTCGCCGCCCCTTCGGGTCCGTAGTGGACGACGACGGCTTCCCCGCCGACCGCCGCCTTCAGCGCGGCCGGGGTGCCTTCGGCGACGATGAGGCCTTGGTCGATGATCGCGAGACGGTCGCAGAGGCGGTCCGCCTCCTCCATGTAGTGCGTCGTGAGGATCACGGTCGTGCGCTTTGCGCGGTTGATGCGCTTCAGAAGCGACCAGAGCGCGGCGCGGCTCCGGGGATCGAGGCCTTCGGACGGCTCGTCGAGGAACAGGACCGGCGGTTCGTGGATGAGGGCTCCGGCAAGGTCGAGGCGGCGCTTCATGCCGCCGGAATAGTCGCGGATGCGCCGGTGCGCGGCCGCCTCGAGGCCGAAGAGCTTCAAGAGCCCGCGCGCCCGGCGGTCCGCTTCGCGTTCCGCGAGGCCATGCAGGCGGCCTTGGAGGACGAGGAACTCGAGCCCGGTCGCGAGCGTGTCGACGCCGGCCTCCTGCAGCGCGAACCCGATCCGATGCCGGACCGCGTTCGGGTCCTTCGTGACGTCGATGCCGAGGACCGACGCGTGGCCCGAGGTCGGGCGCACGAGGGTCCCGAGCACCCCGATCGTGGTCGATTTCCCGGCGCCGTTCGGTCCGAGGATCCCGTAGAACTCGCCGCGCCGGACCGCGAACGAGACCCCGCGGACGGCCTTCGTCCCGTCGCCGTAGGTCTTCGTGAGGTCCTGCACCACGATGGCGGCACGCTCGCCCGTGACGGGTGACAGGTGATGGGTCGCCGCATCACTCATCACGCATCACCATCGACCACACGCTCACCCGTGACGGGTGACAGGTGATGACGCGCCGCATCACTCATCACTCATCACCGATCAAGCCTCACGCTCGCATGATCGAGAACAAGAAGAGCGCGAACGCGAGCCCGCCGCCGATCGTCGCCCCGATCACGGCGATCACGCCCTGATAGATCTCGGCCGGCGTCGCGCGGACGCCCTCGAGCACGGTGACGCCGCCCCACGTGACGGCCCCGAAGATGAAGAGGACGAGGAGTCCCACGAGGCCGAGCCCGTAGCCGATCTTCCGGGACCGCCCGGCGCCGAAGTAGGCCGTGAAGGCGCCGGACAGGAACACGAACAGGCCGAAGGAAAGGAGGAGCATGCCTCCGAAGACTTGCGAGTAGACGCCCATGCGGATCCTCGGCGACGCAACGGGCAGCGGGGTTTATATGTTTTGGCAGCAGGCCTGACTCCTGTGCGTCGCCGGCAGCGGGCTGTACTCCTGTGCGTTGCCGGCAGCCGGACGCTCCCAGGCATGTACAGGAGTGACTGCCTCGCTCCCTGCACGAACAGGAGCGACAGCACGCTACCATGCAACGAACAGGACCAGGGCATCGCTGCCGGGAAGCGTCAGAACCGCGTTCCGGTGAGCGTCTTCGTGTCCATCACGCCCTCGATCGTGCGGATCTTGTTCACGATGATGTGCCCCAGCGTGTCGAAGTCGCTCCCTTCGATCTTCGCGATCAAGTCGTACTCGCCGAAGAGCGGGTGGAGCTCGACGATCTCGGGCACCTTGAGGAGGTGGTTGTACACCTCGTGCTCCTTCGACGGCGCGGCGCTAATCAGCACGAATCCGACGGCCAGACGCTCACCCGGTCCTCCTAGGGCATCGACCCGAGATAAGCCTTCCTCCGTCGCGGTAACCGCGGCCTATTTCCACCGTTTTCGGCCGAGGCGCGGCCCGATAAAATCATGAGTAGCTACTCAAAACACCGGAATATGGTCATTTTGCGGCGATTCCGACCGCATCTTCAAGGCGGTTCAGCCCTTCGTCGTCGAGGCGGCGCGCGATCCCCTTGCAGAGGCGACCCGGCGTCCCAGGTCCCTCGTAGATGAGGCTCGTGTAGACCTGCACGAGACTCGCTCCGGCCGTGATCTTTTCCCACGCGTCCTCGGCGGTGAAGATCCCCCCGACCCCGATCACCGGGAGGCGCCCGCCGGTCTCGCGGAAGAGGAGCCGGATCACGTCGGTCGACCGCTCGCGAAGCGGCGCCCCCGAGACGCCGCCTTCGGAGGGCGCGGACCCGGGGAGGCCCGCATGCGAGACCGTCGTGTTCGTCGCGATGACGCCGTCGACGCCCACGTCGACGAAGAGTCGGGCAAGATCGACGAGCGCGTCGTCGGCGAGGTCCGGCCCGACCTTCACGAACAGGGGTTTCCGGGCCTGCTCGGTGTCGGCGGCGAGGCGCTCGATCTCCGATAGCAACGACGAAAGGAGCGGCCGGAGAGCATCCGGCTCTTGGAGCGAGCGAAGGCCCGGCGTGTTCGGGCTCGAGACGTTCACGACGAAGTAGGACCCGTACGAGTACAGCTCTTCGAGCCCGTAGCGGTAGTCGTCGACGGCGCGCTCGTTCGGAGTGTCCTTGTTCTTCCCGAGGTTGATCCCGACCGGAAGCGGCATCGGCATCGAGGCCGCAAGGCGGAGGCGCGCCGCGTCGACGCCCTCGTTGTTGAACCCGAGCCGGTTCACGAGGGCCTTCGATTCGCGGACGCGGAAGATCCGGGGCCCGGGGTTCCCGGTCTGCGCGCGGGGGGTGAGCGTGCCCACCTCGATGAAGCCGAACCCGAGCGTCGCAAGGGCCTGCACGAGCCGGGCGTCCTTGTCGAAGCCCGCGGCGAGCCCGACCGGGTTCTCGAACTCAAGGCCGCAGACCGTCGTCCGGAGCGACGGGTCGCGGTGCGGGAAGAACCCGCGCGCCATCCCCTGGAGGACCGGCGAGCGGTGGACGCGTTCGAGCGCGTCGACGGCGCGGTGGTGCGCCGCCTCGGGGTCCATCTGGAAGAGGAACGGCCTCAAGAGCGCTTTGTAGAGGACCATCAGGGCTCCTCCGGATGACGGGGTGCCGCCGAGCGTCGCACGTACGCGCCCGGGACGCCGACGCCGACCGCCTCGCGGGAGCGGCGCGCCCCGTAGAGGACGTAGACCACGACCCCGAGGGCCGTCCAGAGAAGGAACGAGAGCCAGATGCCGCCCGGGAAGCTCGTCATGAGGAGGAGGCACGCGGCCGCCGCGGCGAGCGGCACGAACGGCGAGAGCGGGACGCGGAACGGCCGCGGAAGGTGCGGCTCGACGATGCGGAGGGCAAGGACGGCAAGGGACACGACCGCGAACGAGAACAGCGTCCCGATGTTCGTGAAGTCGACCGCGGTCCCGAGCGGCACGAGCGCGGCAAGGAGGGCGGCCGCGGTGCCCGCGCCGAGCGTCAGCCGGACCGGCGTCCCGAACCGCGGGTGGACGCGGCCGACCGCTTCCGGGAGAAGCCCGTCGCGCGAGAGCCCGTAGAGGAGCCGCGGGAGCCCCATCGAGTAGACGAGGATCACCGAGGTCGTGGCCGCGATCGCGCCGAGCCGGATGACGCCGCCGGCGACCCCGTGCCCGGTCGAGTCGAGCGCGCGGGCGAGGGAGTCGCCCACGTTCGCCAGGGACTCGTACGGGAGGATCCCTACGAGCACGAGCGCCGTCGCAAGGTAGATCACGGTCGTGACGAGGAGGGAGGCGAGGATCCCCCGCTGCATGTTCCGCCCGGGGTCCTTCACTTCCTCCGCCGTCGTCGCGATCGCTTCGAACCCGAGGAACGCGAAGAACACGATCCCGGCCGAGCGGAGGACGGGCCCGTAGCCTTCGGGCACGAACGGGCTGAAGTTCCGCAGGTCCGCCTCGGGCGCGCCGAGCGCAAGGAAGAGGAACAGCACGGAGACCTTGACCGCGACCAGGAGGTTGTTCACGGTGGCGCTCTCGCGGACCCCCACGACGAGGAGGCCCGTAAGGAGCATCATGATCAAGAAGGCGGGAAGGTTGAACAGGGCGCCGGGGTCGATCCCGGGCGTCCCCGAGAGCGCCGCGGGAAGCGCGAGCCCGGTCGACTCGAGGATCCCGAGGAAATTCTCGGACCACGAGATCGCGACCGCCGTGTTCGTGACGAGGAACGCGGCCGCGAGGTTCCACGCGACGAGCCACGCGAACCCTTCTCCGAGGGACGCGTACGTATAGGAGTACGACGAGCCCGCCGTGGGAAGCGCCGAGGCGAGCTCCGCGTAGCAGAGCGCGACGAGGATGCACGTGATCCCGGCGAGCACGAACGAGAGCGCGATCGCGGGACCGACCCGGCTCGTCGCGTCGCCGATCGTCGTGAAGATGCCGGCCCCGATCATGCCGCCGATCCCAAGGAGGGTGAGGTCCAGCGCCCCGAGGCGGCGCTTGAGGCGCGAGGCGGAGGCGGCATAGAGCAGGTCGGACACCGCCTTTTTCCGGGTCCAAGCGTGCGCCAGGGTCCGGGCCACGAATCGGCAAGGACGAGGAGCTTATTTAATAGGAGAGGTCCCTCATGCGGCGTCCCGCATGCTCCTCGTCACCGAGTGGTTCGGCGCGCTGTTGGTCGACGGGGACAAGGTCCGCGAGCGCGCGCTCTTCCCGAAGGACGGGGCCGAGATCGCGCGGAGACTGCGCGCGCTGGAGAAGGGCGAGATCCTGCCGGAGGAGCGGTCGCTTGCGACGTCGTCGGTCGAGGTCGTAGAGGAGCGGCTCCTTGGGCTTTCCGGCGCGCGGCTCGTCGCGCGGGCCCCGTCGTTCTTCGGAGAATCGAAGGAGTTCGGTTTCGACGAGAGCCTCTACCGCGACGCGGTCTTCGCGCTGGGGCGGATGAAGGTCCGCGAGTCGGCCGGGCGGAGCGACCTCCATGTCGTGCAGGCGGTCGAGGCGATGGACGACGTCGTGCACGCGGGCAACCTCCTTACGGAGCGGCTTCGGGAATGGTACAGCCTGCATTTTCCCGAGATCCTGAACCTCGTCGGACGCCAAGAGGAGTTCGCGGCCCTCGTCGCGGAGCACGGGAGCCGCGAGGCGATCCTCAAGCAACTGGGGTTCACGGGAGCGGACGAGGCGCTCGGCGCCCCCTTGTCGGAGCGGGACGAGCGGGCGCTCCGGGCTTTTGCCGCCTCGATCGAGGCCCTGTTCGCCGAGCGCCGGCGCCTCGATGCGCAGGTCGAGACCGTGATGCGCGAGATCGCGCCGAACCTCTCCGCGGTCGTGGGCGCCCACCTTGCCGGAAAGCTCGTCCGGCACGCGGGAGGGCTCGCCGAGCTTGCGGCCTCGGCCGCGGGCACGGTCCAGACGCTCGGGGCCGAGAAGGCGCTCTTCCGGCACCTTGCCGAAGGGAACCGCCCCCCGAAGCACGGCGCGCTGTTCCTCCATCCGCTCGTCCACCGGGCCCCGTGGTGGCAGCGCGGGCGTGTCGCGCGGGCCCTCGCGTCGGCCGCGGTCCAAGCGGCGCGCGCGGACGTCTACACGAAGGCGACGATCCATCCGCTCCTCAAGCAGCGACTCGAGCGACGGGTCGCGGAGATCCAGGCGAAGAAGTCGAAGCCGCCCGCGCGCCGGCCCGCCGAGGGAAAGAAGCCGGCCCCGCGCGGACCCGGCCGCGGAGGGCGGGACCGGCGATGAACACCGTGGCCCCGAACGCAGTGCGGTTCCCGGACGGGCGTCTCGCGACGAAGAACCTCGTCCCGGGCGTCCGGGTCTACCGCGAGGACCTGATCCGCACGCCCGGCGGCGAGTTCCGCGGGTGGAACCCGTTGCGCTCGAAGCTCGCCGCGGCGATCTTGAATAAACACCGTACGGTGCCGCTCCGGGAGGATTCGAGGGTCCTCTATCTCGGCGCTTCGACGGGGACGACGCCCTCGCACGTCTCGGACATCGTGACGAAGGGCCGCCTCTACGCGGTCGAAGTCGCGCCGGGCTCGTTCCGGAAGCTCCTCGCGCTCTCGGCGCGGCGCCCGAACATGGTGCCCATCCTCGCGGATGGCGCAAGACCGGCGCTCTGGCGCCGGCTCGTGGGCGCGGTCGACGTGCTCTATCAGGACGTGGCGCAGCGAGACCAGGTCGGCATGTTCCTCGGTGCCGCGCGCGAGTTCCGTCCCGCCCACGGGATCCTGATGCTCAAGGCAAAGAGCGTGGATGTGGCCCGCCCGGCAAAGGAGGTCTTCGAGGAGACCGTGCGGCGGCTCGAGGCCGAGGACGGCGTCGACGTGGAGCGCGTGGTCGACCTCCACCCGTTCGAGCGGGAGCATGCCGCGCTCCTCGTGCGCTTTGCGGGAGCGGGGAGCGGGAAGCCGGCCGCGGGAAGTGGGAAGCCGGGAGCAGGATGACGACCGCGGGCCTCTGGTGGCGGCTCGGCGCGCCGTTCGCGTTGGGTCTTGCCTACGTCGCCGTCCTTCCGCTCATCTTCGGCGCGCGGTGGACGCGGATGCTCGGCTTCATGGGGCTCTACATGATCCCCCCGTTCGGAAAAGAATCGGTGATCCCGCTTGCGATCGCGGACCTCCAGAGCGCCGCTCATCCGTTCGTGATCGCGTTCTTCATCGCGGCCGTCGACGTCGTGGGCGGGCTCTTTTTCGCGCTGAACTTCGACCTGCTTGCCGCCACGCCGAAGGTCGGGCCCCTCGTTGCGCGCGCGATGCGGCGGGGCGAAGCGGAGCTCGTGCATCGCCCGTGGGTGCGACGGTTCGCCTTCACCGGCGTTTTCCTTCTCGACATGGTCCCGTTCAAGGGCGCGCACGCGGTCGGCGGCACGGTCGTCGGGCGCCTCCTCGGCCTCGGGCCATGGAAGACCTGGCTTGCGGTCGCCGGAGGCTCGACCGCGGGCGCGATCGTGATGGCGACCGCGGGGGCCGGCCTCATCCTCGCCTTCCAGGAAGACTGGAGGCTCGGGGCCGCGACGCTCGCGGTCCTCGTCGCGGGGCTCGCCCTGTTCTACTTCAAGGTCTGGCGCGTGTCCACGGGCGACCGGAAGGCTTGAGAGACGCGAAGGCGTTGTCCCACCCGGGAACCTGATGCGCGCCACGCTCGTCGTGCTGTCGGTCCTTGCGCTAGCGTTCGGAATGTCTGCGCTCCCCGAGGTTCTGCCAGGGCCGATCGGGTCGGCGGACGCCGCCCCGCCGCTATGGTGCGGCCACGGGCGCCCCGAGCCGTACTGCGTGTCCCGCTGCTACTGGATCGGACCCGTCATCTTCTGCCTGTAGTCAGGCGCCGCCCCTCAGTACATCCGACGTCGCTCCCCTTCGAGCGGTCGCCCCTCGACGACCTCTTCCAGGACCCCGGCGATGCCGCGCCCCCCGGCGCGGCGGCGAAGGTAGGCGAGGTCGATCTCGTCCCGCATCGCCGCAAAGACCGCAAGCGCGCGCTCCCAGTCGCGCTTGTGCCAGGTGTCGAAGCCGGACTCGGCGTACGCGAGGACGACGTCCTCGGGTCCGCGAAGCACGACGGGTTGGCCTTCGACCTCGACCGTGAGGACCCGTTCGGCGTCCCGGTCGCCGAAGAGCTCGTCCCCCACGACCTCGAGGCCGAAACCGAAATCCGGGACGAGGAGCCCGCGGCTCCACACCTCCCGGCCGGACGCGTCGAGGCGCCGCCACGCGGGTTCGAGGCCGAGATCGCGGACAAGCGCGCGCTGCAGGTCGATCGCGCCGGCCCGGCCTCCCCGCGTCGCGACCGCGACCACGTCGACGTCGCCGCTTGCCCGCCATGCGAACGGATAGGCCGCGCTCGTGCCGGCGGCGCCCGCCGCGTAGAAGTCGACCGCGGTCCCGCCCGTGACGACCGCTTGGATCCCGAGCTCGTCCGCGACGCGCTGCACGGCCGCCGCAAGGAGCAGCCGGGCCGCGAGGTCGTCCCTCTGGCGCCGGGCCGCATCAAGAAGGGAGGCCGCGGCCGGGTCGCCGGACAACGCGCACCCCCGTCTCGTCGGGCGCCGACGGCGGCCGGAAGCGAAGGCGCCGCGGGCCGATGCGTTCGACCACGCCCTGGGCGAGCCACAGCGTGAAACGGCGCCGGGCAAGCTCGGCGACGAGGAGCTGCTTGTCGGCGGCGCGCTCCGTCCCCGGGGCCTCGCCGGTCGGCGGTCCTCGCGACGGGGCCTCGATCTGTGCGTAGACGGGCTCGGCGAGGAAGGCGTCGACCCGCGCGGGCGGGGCGCTGTCGAGAAGCGCGTTCACGTATTCATCGTAGCTTGCCCGGCCCTTCCGCGACTTGAGCCGCGCCTTCGTTTCGGGCCGCGTCGGCACCAGGGCCGCGTTCACGCCGGTCGGCACAATACCTAGGTATACCTAGGTAGTATATATAGAATCCGAATTCTGGAACCCGGATGGCGCGACCTACACGGCGTCCTTCGCGTCCTCGGAGGCCCAGCTCGAAAGCCGCGCGCGAAGGACGGCGAGCGTCTCCTCGGGGATGTTGGCCTTGGTGAGCGCGGGCAGGATCGCGCGGTGCTCCTCCGCGGTGAGCCGGCCGTCGTCGAGCAGGCGCTCGATGCGGAGCGCGAGGTTCGTCGGGACGTCGTAGATCCGCTCGCCGACCGACATGAGACGCGCGCTCGTGATCCGGCTCCGGAGCCGTTCGAGGATGATCGAGTAGTGCGCGTCCGAGACGCGGTGGCGGACGAGGTCGCGGTGGAGCTTCGCGCGAAGCGAGACGAGCGCGGCGGCGCGCGTCGCCGGATCCTCCGCGTGCCGCGCCTCGGCCTCGGAGATCGCCTTCACGTAGTTCTGGAGTTGGCGCCGGCGCCGAAGGAACAGGACACCCGCGAAGAGGACCGTGAGCCCGGCGAGCCCGGCGCCGAGCATGTCCCACCCGTTCTCGTAGCCGAACGGCGCCTCCCAGAACGTCGGCGGCACGACGGGGACCGTGAGCGCCTCGACGACGAACGGCTCCGAGGAGGGCGAGCGGTCGACGGGGCGAAGCACGGTCTCGCCTCCGGGTAGCGTCTTCACGAGGAAGGCGGCGCCGGCCATCTCGCGCACGGCAAGGGCCTCCTCGGGGGCGATCCCGAGGCATTGGGCCGGGAGAAGGAACGTGAGCGCGCCGCCTCCGGTCTCGCCGCGGGGCGCGGACGACGCGGTGGCGGCGTTCGCGCGGTACTCGATCGCTTCGCCGATCGCGCTCGATGGGTTCACGGCCTCCTCGGAGAAGATCAAGGTGTCTTCGGCGCAGTACGCTTCGCCGGGGGCGCCCCGGGGCTTGAGGAAGTACGCCATAAGATCGGCCCGGTCGGTCCGGACGCCGACCGCGTACACGAACGCGTCGTAGCCCGCGGGCGCCTCCTGCGGTCGGAGCGCGTCGAGCGCGAGGGTCAGCCCGATCACGCCGGGCTCGAGCGCGGCGGCCTCGACGCGGCGGACGTCGTAGTTCGAGCGCGAGGCAGGCGAGGGTCCGGCTTCGGGCGCGACATCGTCGAGTTCGTCCGAGACGCCGCCGGCGACCGCGGCCGCGCTCGCGGCGGTCCCCGCAGTGTCGAACGCCAACGGCGGAGGGACCGGTGCGACGTGCACGTCGTAGGCGAGCATGCGCCCGAGGCGGGCGCCGGCCTCGCCGGGCGTCTCGGCCTGGACCTCGAAGGCCGAGGCGGTCGCGACGACCTCGGCGAGCCACGCGCCGCGCGCCGGTGCGAGCAGGTCGAGCCGCGAGAAGGTGACGTTGACGTGCCCCGGCGTCCCGGGCACGACCTCGAACATCGGCGTGAGGGCGACCGCCCGGTCGCAATCGCTCGGCGGACACACGAGGCCCGTGACCTCCTCCTCGCCATCGACGACGGCCCGGCGGAAGGTCACCTGGGCGCCGTAGCGGAGGCCGCTGTAGAAAGTCAACTCGTGGTCCGACGGGTCCGCACGGACCTCGGCGAGGAGGATCGAGAACACGAGGTCCCTCGCATCCTCTGCCAGGGTCACGGAAAGGATGTCGGTCTCCAGCGAGCCGCCCGGTTCGTCCGGCATGTCGGGAAGCTCATGGGGTCCGGGGCGCGGCAGCGGCGCGGGAGCGGCCGGCGTCTCGAACGTGAAGGGTTCGCCGTCCGGGGTGACATCGGCGAGGGCGCCCAGGTCGTTCGGGTCGTACGAGTCTTCCGGGAAGAACCCGTACCGGAAGCCGACGTCGGGGTCGTCCGGCTCGGGGTTGTAGTAGATGTACCCGAGGAGTCCTTCGATCGTCCCGCCGGCCTCCGCGTCGAGAAGCAGATGGCGTGGCACGCTCCAGCGGACCTCGCCCGGTGTCCCTTCGACGAGCGCGAGCCCGATCCCGACCTGGCACAGCTCGTCCCCACCGCAGGCCGGATCCTCGTACCAGAGCGAGTTCCACGTGGTGACGGGCCCTCCGTCGGTCATGAGGAATATCGTGTAGACCGAGCCCGGCCACGAGGAGTCCGAGCCTTCCGAGTAGTCGACGTTGCAGGTGCGGTCGCCCCGGTCCCAGCAGAGCCCGTACTCCAGGGCGCCGCCGACGTTCGGAAGGACCCGCGCGAACGAGGGGTCGACCGAGGCAAGCTCGAGGACGAAGACGACGGTATCGGGCGACTCCTCGATCGAGACGCCGAGGATGTCGACCTCGGGGGGGCCCCCCGCGCCGGCGTCCGTGGCCGAGGCCCGGACGGCGTCGAGGCATTGGCTCGCGGCGGGTGAAACCTCGGGCCGGTCGCAGACATCGGCGATCGCGCCCCGGACCGGGCGAGGATCCTTTGCGC
>JBQTJL010000220.1:0-1509 GCA_052387135.1 Methanobacteriota archaeon
CGGGACGACCCGTCGATCACGGTCCGGTTCGCGGTGAAGGACCGGCCGAACGAATACCTCCTCATATGGACGACGACGCCGAGGACGCTTCCTGCGAACATGGCGGACGCGGCGCACCCCGACGCGACGTACGCGAAGGTCCTCGTCCGGCGCGGCGGAACGGAAGAGACCTATTACGTCGCGCAAGAGCTCGTCGAGCACAACGCCGGACTCCTCCGCTGGCCCGAGCACTACGTCGTGGGCCACGTCTCGGGCCGCGACCTATCCGGCACGGCCTACGTGCATCCGTTCGAGGGCGAGGTCCAATACCACGCGACGCCGCGGGGGCCGCACCACTTGAAGGTCGTGCTCGCGGACTACGTCGCACTCGAGAACACGGGGCTCGTCCACACGGCGCCCGGCCATGGCGCCGACGACTTCGAGACCGGCGTAGAGTACGACCTTCCGCCGTTCTGTCCGGTCGGCGAGGACGGCCGATACACGGCCGAGGCGGGCCCGTACCGCGACCTCCCGGTGAAGGAGGCGGACGCGCGCATCCTCGGGGACCTTGCCGCAAAGGGCGCGCTCGTAGCAAGCGGCGAGATCACGCACTCGTACGGCCACTGCTGGCGCTGCAAGACGCCGATCCTCTTTCGCGCGACGGACCAATGGTTCCTCGCGATGACGCGGGTGAAGGACCAGATGCTCGCCGAGGTCGAGCGCGTCCGCTGGACCCCGGAGTGGGCGGGTTCCGCAAGGCAGCGGGAATGGGTGCGCGAGGCGCGCGACTGGTGCATCTCGCGCCAACGGTATTGGGGGATCCCGATCCCGGTCTGGCAGTGCCCGGAGGGCTGCACCGAGGTGATCGGGACCCGCAAGGAGCTTGCAAAGCGGGCAAAGTCGTATCGGGGCGACCCGGACCTGCACCGGCCGTCGATCGACCGCGTCACGTTCCCGTGCAAGGTCCACAAGGCGGAGATGCGCCGGGTCCCGGACGTCTTGGACGTCTGGTTCGACAGCGCGGTCGCAAGCTGGGCCTCGCTCGGGTACCCCGGGAACAAGCGCGAATTCGCGCGGTGGTTCCCCTGCGCGTGGATCGTCGAAGGCCTCGACCAGACCCGGGGCTGGTTCTACTCGCAGCTTGCGGCGGGCGTCGTGGCGCTCGACCGCATCCCGTACGAGTCCGTGACGATGCACGGGTTCGTGCACGACGCGGAAGGGCGCCCCATGTCGAAGTCGCTGGGGAACGTGATCGCCCCGCAGGAGGTGATCGATCGGCACGGCGCGGACGCGTTCCGGTTCTACGTCCTTGGCACGAGCGCGCCGTGGGAGGACATCCCGTTCTCGTGGGAGGGCGTGAAGAACACGGCCCGGAACCTCGGCATCGTCTGGAACGTGCACGTGTTCGCGACGCAGTACATGGCGCTCGACGCGTTCGACCCCGCCGCGCTCCCGTTCCGCGACGTCCGGAAACACCTCACCCCCGAGGACAAGTGGCTCTATTCGAGGATGCAGACCGTCTCCTCCGAG
>JBQTJL010000221.1:0-5218 GCA_052387135.1 Methanobacteriota archaeon
TGAAGGAAACCTTCGGCTCGACGTGCCACGGGGCGGGTCGCCAGATGTCCCGCACCGCGGCGACGAAGACCTGGAGCGGCGAGCAGGTCCTCCGCGAGCTTGCCGAAAAGGGCATCATCGTGCGGGCCGCGTCGAAGAAGGTCGCGGCGGAAGAGGCGCCGCTTGCCTACAAGGACGTGGGGAACGTCGTCGAGGTCTGTGAGGGCGCCGGGCTCTCGAAGAAGGTCGCCCGCATGCGCCCGATCGGGTGCGTCAAGGGGTGACGAGTCGCGCCCGTCCAAGCCGACAGCCCAGCCCGAGTCGGACCAAGAAAAGGGAACAGAGGTTCCGCACGGGGCAAAAGGCGAGGCCGTGCGGAATGGTTTTAAGCAAATCCGCCGTATCAATGCCCGGGCGAAAATTGTGGAATACATTCGTTCAGTGATTCTGGCGATGGCACTTGCCTTCGTGGTTGTCCCGGCGGCGGTTTCCGAGAACGCGCAAGCCGGGCCGTGCGAGCCCGAGACGGGGCTCTGTCCTCTTTCGTGGTTCACCGCGGGCTACTGCCCGAACGGTCCGACCGGCCTCGTGTGCGTGACCGTGCCGCCGTGACCGGACGGACAGACTCACTGGGGGACAGCGGAGTAGGACTCGTCCAACAGTGTTTCCACGAATGCGCTTACGTATACGGTGAAGGCCTGGTTCACCGCGATGCCGCCCGCGCTCGAGGCGAACGTTCTCGTCTGAAGTTCGGTCTCGCCCTCGAACTGTTCCGCGGGGACCACGAGATGCAGCGGTGAAAGACCGTCGGCCCTCGCGAAGGCCGGATCCGCGGCTCCGCTGCCCGCGCGCTCAAAAAGGATCTGGAGCCTCTCTGAGCCGGGACCGGTCGGTGTCCAAACCATCTCGACAACGTACCCCGTCGTAGCCGGAGGCGCAGAAAACGAAAACAGCCACTGCGAGTCGGGGGAGTTGGCGCTGCTGCCGCCCACGGGCCCTGCCGACGGGCTGCCGGCGGACGTGAGCGTCCCCTCGAACGTCTGGGTCTCGATCCGCGCCTGCGTCCCCATGCCGCCGGAGTGGTCGTCGCGCATTCCGGCGTCCGAGCCCGCGCCCATGTCACCGGTGCCGGCCCCGGTGCCGGTGTCGCCGGCTCCGCCCGCGTCGCCGCCGTCGTCCGTCGCGTCGTTCCCGCCGAGGCAGCCGGACAGGGCGAGCGGAACGACTGCAAGGAGCGAGAAGGCAAGGGGCGAGACGGGACGCGATTTCATGGTGGGACCACGCGAAATGTAGGGCGTCCCCCTTAAAGTCTTTGCGTCTTTGACCTCGAAGTAGTTACGTGGGAGAAGCGTCTTCCCTCGCGATGCGCGTCCTCGTCACGGGTGCCACGGGCTTCATCGGGTCGCACGTCGCGTCCCGGCTCGTCGACGACGGCCACGAGGTGCACGTGCTCCGCCGCGCTTCCTCGCCGTCGGACCTCCTTTCTGGGATCCCCGTGAAGGAGCATCAAGGGGACGTGACCGACGCCGCCTCGCTCCGCCGGGCGTCCGCGGGCGTCCGCGCGGTCTTCCACGTCGCGGGCTTCGTCTCGCTCTGGCGCGGCCACGCCGAAGCGATGCGGCGCGTGAACGTCGAGGGGACGCGGAACGTGCTCGCGGCCGCCGCGGAAGCCGGCGTCGAGCGCGTGGTCCACACATCGAGCGTCGCGGCCGTGGGATACCCCGAAGACGGCGCGATCGCCGACGAGGGCCACCCGTACAATTGGTTGCGATACGGGATCCCGTACATGGAGACGAAGCGCGCGGCCGAGGACGAGGTGCGACGCGCCGTCCGCGAAGGCCTCGACGCGGTGATCGTGAACCCCGGCACCGTGCTCGGCCCGGGCGACCTCCACTACAACGGCGGCGCCTTCCTCCGCCAGCTCGTCCGCGGGCGGATCCTGGGCGTCCTTCCGGGCGGCGTGAACTTCGTCGACGTCCGCGACGTCTCGGCGGGGCACCTCCTTGCGTGGCAGCAGGGCTCGAAGGGCGAACGGTACATCTTGGGGAACGAGAACCTCACGTACGCGGACTTCTTTGCGCGCGCCGCGCGCGTCGCCGGCGTCCGACCGCCCCGCCGGAGGCTCTCGCCGCTTGTCGCGCGGTTCGCCGCGTGGTGGCAGTCGCGCCGCGCCGAGGCGAGAGGAAAGGTGCCCGCGGTGACGCCGGATTCGGTGCGCGCGTTGTCGATGCGGCTCTGGTACTCGAGCGCGAAGGCGTCGCACGACCTGGGCTACGCGCCCGCCGTCGGCGTCGACGCGAGCGCCAAGGAGACCCTCGACTGGTATCGCGCGCACGGTCGACTCTGATTTCCGATGGAAGGAGAACCATCATAAAGGGTCACTGCCTTCCCTGGCCGTCCATGGGAGTGCGCGCGGTCTCGTTCGATCTGTTCGGCACGATCCTCGACCTCGACGTCTTCGACGCCGAGGTCCGGTTCGTGGGGCAGCTTGCGAAGCGCCGCGGGCACAGCGTCGAGCCGCGGACCGCCGTCGAGTCCTGGCTCGCAAACTCGGTCCGGCTCCGCAAGGCCTCCCCGAAGTTCATCACGATCCGTGAAAGCCTCGCCCGGGGCGCCTCCGTCATGTTCCAGGACCTGGGGTTCCGCGACGACGCGGAGGCCTGGGCCGGAGAGCTCCTCCGGTTCTGGGCCGAGCGCCCCCTGTTTCCGGACGTCCTTCCCGCGCTCGAGGCGATCTCGGCGCGGCACCGGCCCGCGCTCATCACGAACGTGGACGAGGCCGTGCTGCAGCAGATCCTCACGCGCCGCGGGCTCTCCGCCCGCTTCTCGTTCGCGCTCTCGTCCGAGCGATGCCAGTGCTACAAGCCGTCCGAGCGGATCTTCCGGACGGCGATCCTCCAGTTCGGCGTGCCGCCCTCGGACATCGTCCACGTCGGCGATTCGCTCGAAGACGACGTGGAGCCCGCACAGAAGATCGGGATGAAGACGGTCCACGTCGCGCGCCCCGGCGCCCCGCCCACGGCTTCGGGCGCGGTCGCGGACGCGGTCGTGCGCGACCTCTCGGACCTCCCTTCGCTCCTTTCGAAGCTCTAGATGGATTTGGCAAGGAGCGCCGTCATCTCTTTCTCGATCGCGGCGATGAAGTCGCGGCCGAACTCGGCCCGAAGCTCGTCCGGCATCATCGAGAGCCCGAGCTTCGCCGACGCCTTCGCGATCCGGACCTGCGCATAGGCCTCGCGGAGCTTCGCCTCAAAGAGCATGCCGACCGCCTCGCGGAACTCCTGCCGGAGCGCGGGGTCCTGGTCGAGCGCGTCGCGGACGCGGCGCTTCACGTCGTCCTTCAGCATGTCGCGGAGCGCGTCGACCACGATGTCCTCGGTCGGGATGAGGCCCGTGACGTGGCCCTTCAGGGCTTTCCCAAGCACGTCGTCCGCGGTCGTCATGCGATCACGCGTTGTACAGGGGGATCTCGACGAGCTTCTCGCCCTTCCTGCAGTGGGGGCACTTCTTCGGGTCGTACTTCTTCGACGGCGCCTGGAGGAGCGAGAAGACGGGGACGCCTTCGAAGGCCCCGTGCTGGTCGCGGCGGTCGACGATGAGGGCGATCCCGATCACGTCGCCGCCCTTCTTCTTCACGAGGTTCGTGACGCCCCGGAGCGTCCCGCCGGTAAGCAGCGTGTCGTCGACGATGAGGACCTGGTCCCTCTTCCCGACCTCGATGAAGGGGCGAAGGTCGAACTCCTTGTCGGATTTCTTCCGCGCCCAGATGATCCGGTCGGCCTGCAGCTGCTCGCCCATCCAGAAGGCGACCGGGATCCCGGCGTCCTCGGGCGCGATGATCGTGAAGTTCCGGTCCGGGGCGACCTGGTTCAGGACGCCCGAGAGGCGAAGCACGCGCGAGAGCATCACGGCGAGGTGCCGAGCGAACCGGCTGTGCTGGAACGCAAGGGGCACTTGGAAGAAGCGGTCGTAGTGGTACCCGGTCCCGGGGAGGCTGAAGTGTCCCTCCATGTAGGCGCCGGTCGTCTTCAGGATCTCCCAGGTCTTCGCCTGCCGGTCCTCGAGTTGATACGCCGGTGCCATCTTCTCCCTCGGGGGCTCTGCATCCCGTTCTCCCTACTTGAATTATAGCACCGTCCCGTTCATCGGGTACAAGGGACGTGGTACGAGGGACGTGGAAACGGAGCTCGGGCGGGCCGCGGACGCGATCCGGGACCGCCGCGTCGCGGTCCATACGGGGGTGGGCGTCTCGACCGATTCCGGCGTCCCGGACTTCCGCGGACCCCACGGGATCTGGACGAGGTTCGACCCGGACGAGTTCCGGATCGAGCGGTTCCGGGCCGACCCCCGCCGGTTTTGGACGATGCGGGCGCGCCTCATGCGCGAGTTCGCGCTCGATGAGGCACGTCCGAACGCGGCGCACCAGGCCCTCGCGGGCGCCGCACGGTCCGACCGGCTCCTCGGGATCGCGACGCAGAACGTGGACGGACTCCATGCGGAGGCCGGCACGCCGCCCGAGAAGGTCGTCGAGCTCCATGGGAACGCGGCGAACGTGCGGTGCCTCCCGTGTGGTCGCGCGCGGGCCTACGCCGAGGTCGAGGAGGCCGCCGCCCGCGACGACGTGCGGTGCGACGCCTGCGGCGGGACCGTGAAACCGGACGTGGTCCTCTTCGGCGAGCCGTTGCCCGGCCCCGCGTGGACGCGCGCCGAACGGTGGGCGCGCGAGGCCGAGGCGTACCTTGCGGTCGGAACGAGCCGTTCGGTCCATCCTGCCGCCTCCCTCGCGCTCATTGCCGCGGAGCGCGGCGCGGCCCTCGTCATCGTGAACGACGGACCGACCGACCTCGACCCCGCGGCGGACGTGCGGCTCGCCGGGCGGGTCGCGGACGTCCTTCCGACCCTCTTGAAATCCGCGGGGCTCCTCGGATGAACGCTTCGCAGGCCGGGATCATAAGAACAGCAGCGCCGTGCCCGCGACCATCACGAGCCCGCCCGCGACGCGCCAGCCCACGGGTTCGCGGAAGAGCGCCCAAGCGAGGGCGGCCGTGACGAGGAGCGACAGGCCGGACGCGGGTTCGGCGACCGAGACGTCGATCTCGCGGAACGCGACGAGAAGGAGGAGGTACGAGACGCCGTTCACCGCGCCGGCGGCGAGGGCCCAGGCGGGGCGCTCCCGGACGAGTGCGAGCGCTCCGAGCCTTCGACGGGCGGCAAGGTACGCGACGAGGACGAGGGCCAC
>JBQTJL010000222.1:0-5467 GCA_052387135.1 Methanobacteriota archaeon
GGCTTGTAGATGCGGCTCTTCCCGGAGACCGCGACGATCGCGGGCGGCGTAAGGTCCGCGAGCACGCTCGCGGCCTCGGGCTGGTATTGGCCCGCATAGAGATGGAAGACGCCCGTGGGGTCGGTCACTTGGGCCCGCCACATGTCGCCGGATTCGCCGATCCGCTCGTTCGCCGTGAGGACCCCCACGAAGAAGAGCCGGTTCACCTTCGCTCCGAGCGGCGTCACGAGGTAGGTCGGGGCCCGTTCGCCCTCGTCGGAGACC
This sequence comes from Methanobacteriota archaeon, assembly GCA_052387135.1. Classification (GTDB taxonomy): domain Archaea; phylum Thermoplasmatota; class SW-10-69-26; order JACQPN01; family JBQTJL01; genus JBQTJL01. Next base: position 265 of record JBQTJL010000222.1, read on the forward strand.
TCGAGGGTCGCGTCGTTGTATTCTGCGGAAAAGACCCGCCAGGCGGTCTCGCGGCCGAGCATCTAGGCCGCCTCCGGGGCGACGGTCTCGAGGAGCCGTTCCGCCTCGCGCTCGACCGCGGGCGCCGCGACGAGCGAGGCCCGGTCCGCCATCAGCATGAGCCCGTAGTCGTCGCTCGTCACGTTTCCCACGACGCGAAGCCTGCGCGCCGCGAGCTGGTCCGCGATCTCCTCGACGATGACCTCGGTGCTCATCGCGTCTTGGCTCGCCCTCCGGCATTCCTCGAGCGATTTGCCGATGAGGCCTTCCGTCGCGGCGCGGCCGATGAACACGGTGAGCGCCCCGGTGCCGTCGTCGAGCACGCCTTTCACGCGAAGGTCCGGGGTGCCCTCGACCTTCCCGTGGACGCGGCACTCGCGCTTCTGGACCACGCGGTTGCACTGCGGGCACCGGAAGATGAGCCCGGAGCCTTCCTTCACCTCGAGGAGCCGCCCCTCGACGACGGCGCCTTGCGCGCCGCCGACCTCGGCGAGCTCGCCGATCGCCCCCGGCCGGTCCGAGCCGAGCTCCGCGACCGGCGGGAGCGCGTCGTCCGGCAGGCGCTCGACCGCCGCAAGGTCCCCGAGGTTCAGGTCGGGGATCCCCCGGAACGCCTTCACGTAGGCGCCCTGGATCCGGATCGGCGCGCCGTCCACGAGCCCGAAGTCCTTCCAGGCCGTGAACCGGCACTTTCCGGTCCCGTCCGCAAGCTCGCCCGAGAAGATCTCGCGAGGCTTCTCCTGGATCATGACCTCGCGGCGCGCGACCGCGAGGATCCGGACGGAGAGCGAGACGTTGTTCTGGCCCGCGGCGAGATCCTTTACCGTGCGCTCCTTCGGCGGGCGCCGCGCGTCGAGCACGTTCACGACGTCCGTGGTCCGTTCGACCTGCGTGCGGTCGCCGAGGTTCACCTGCGCCTCGTCCCGCCAGGACGTGACGTAGGCGCCGTGGACCCGGACCGTGTCGCCCTTTGCGAGGCCGAAGTCGCGCCAGGCGGTGTATGGAAGCACGCAGGACTCGTCGGCCACGAGTCCGTAGAAGATCGTCTTCGCCTCGCCGCCGACGGTGACGGCCTTCGGATTGATCGACAGGATCTTGCAGAGGAGGTCCACGTTCGCGTCCGCGGTCGAGAGGTCCGCGAGCTTCTTCTGGCCTTGCGAGGCGCGTCCCAGCGTCCCTCCGCGGTTCCGCACGATGTCGCGCTTTGCCTGCGGGAGGGCCACTCCGTAGTCGAGGTACTTCTGCAGTTCCTCGGCGATCTCCTCTACCGACACACGGTTCCCGAGCGCCCGGGCGATGTCCTCAGCGTGGGGCGCAAGCTCGTCCTTCACCATGACGACCGACCAGCCATGCCCGCCCTCCGTTCAAGTACTCGACGGAGGGGGGTCGCCGAAAGTAGGCCGGTCACCGGGAAGAACGTTCTGGTTTGAGTTCCAGTGGAAACGACGGAAAGGGTATGGAAAGGGCGGAAAGGGGGACGGAGCGAAGCCGGAATCCGGCCGCGCTCACTCCGTTCTCCCATCTCCTTTCCCCTATCTATCGTCGTCCTGCTCCACCGTCTCGACCTCGGTCGTCACGGCCGGCTGGAACGTGGCGGAGCCGGTCGCGGTCGACGCCATCGCGAGCGAGCGCGAAAGGTCGAGGTCGACGATCACGAACGTCTCCCGGTCCTCCTCGATCACGAACGGGCCTTGGACCACGATGACGTTCCCGGGGATCGTGAGGTCGACCCGCGTGCCGTCACTACGGACGGCGTACGCCTCGTCGACCATGATCCGGATCGTCTGCACGGTTCCTTCCTCGAGGTCGGCGCTCGCAAGCAGGATCCGCGTCCCGGCGGTCGGGCCCGTCGCGTTCGCGGCCCGTACGAGGTCCACGGTCCGGCTCTCGCTCGACAGCGACTGCGAGCCTTCGGCGCCGCCGGCGCCCGCGACCTCGCCGCCGCCGGTGCGGTTCGCGTTCGTGGCGTTCGTAGCGTTCGTAGCCGTCGTCGCGTTCGTCTCGTTCGTCTCGCCGAGCGGAGGCGGCGGCGCGGGAGGCGTCGCGTTCGCTCCGCCGGCCGTGTCGGTCTCGTTGGCGATCGGGCCGCTCACGTTGCCGCCGGCGATCGCGCCCGTGACCGGCGCCTCGACGCAGTCGGCCGCGGGACCGCCCGCGACGCCCGCCGCGTTCTCGTCGCGTCCGCGCGTGGCGTTCGAAGCGACCTCTTCGCCCCCATCGTCCGCCGTCGTCCGGTCGTCGAGGCCGATGCTCGTGTCGTTCCCGTACGGTTGCGGGTAGTCGCGACCGTCGTCCCGTTCGATCGTCTCGTTCTCCGTCGCGTTCGAGCCCGTGCCGTTCGGACCGGTCCCCGGCGGAGGCGCCGGACCGGGAGGCACTCCGATCTCGCGCTCCGACGTCTCGTTCTGTCCTGTGCGTTCGCCGGGCCCTTGGACGAGGTCGCCCGAGCGGTCGAACGAGGGCCCGGCGGGCCGCGCTTCGTCCCTTCCGTCGTCGTCGCGCACGATGTCGACACCGCGGACCTTGAGGACGACCGCGGAGAACCCCTCGGCCGTCGCGCCGCGCGCGCAGAGCGTGAGCGTCCCCTCGCCGGCGGCGCCGAGGCAGCCGGCGAGCCCGGAAGACAGGAACAGTAGAACGGCAAATCCCGATAGGATCGTCTCTCGTTGTCGGGTCGACGGCATGCGTTCACCAAAGTAGCGTTTCGCGTGTCCCGGCGTTCCTACTTAGGCGATTTCGAACAGTCGTAGAAGCGACGGGAATGGCCGGGAATGACGGGAATGGCCGGGAATGACGGGAATGACGGACCGGGCGCGGTCCGGTCGATCCGGTCCGCTCATTCCCGTGGTCGCCATTCCCGTCCCGGTCCGGGATACCGCGGCCTTTACGGCGTCCGAGGCCCTTTCGCCGCGGGAGACGCATGACCTGGAAGTACACCTAGGACTACTACCGCGAATACACGCGCGTCACGTGGAACGAGAGCGCGCAGGTCTACCTCAAGGTGATGCAGAACCTCGAGCCGTTCCGCCAGGCGCTCGTGAAGCTCGCGGCACCTCGGATCGGCGACCGCGTCCTCGACGTCGCGACCGGCCCGGGGGAGCCTGCGCTCACGATCGCCCAGCTCGTCGGCCCGTCCGGCAAGGTCGTCGGCGTGGACCTTTCCGAGAAGATGATCGAGATCGCCGAAAAGACCGCGGCCCTGCGCCACATGAGGAACGTCGAGTTCAAGGTGATGAACGCCGAGAAGCTCGACATCCGGGACGACGCGTTCGACCTTGCCGTGTCGGCCTTCGGGTTCCAGATCATCACGGAGCCCGACAAGGCCGCCCGCGAAACGTTCCGCGTGTTGAAGAATGGCGGCCGGATCGCGACAACCGTATGGGGGCCGGGCGAGCGGGTTCCGGCGATCCACGCCATCATCGGCCCGATGCTCGAACACGCCGAGCCCGACGAGACCGGATACCTCCCGACGCCGTACGAGATGGGGGGCCATGGCGAGCTTGCCGAGTTCCTCTCCGGGGCGGGATTCCGGGACACGAAGGAAGAGCGCGTGACGTACTCGTGGCGGTTCCGGGACGAGGACGACTACCTCGAGCAGGTCCTCAAGGGCACGCCCATCGGCCACTCGCTCTCCGAAGAGGAGAAGAACGTCCAAGACGAGGTAGTCCGGAAGACGCGCGAGAACCTCGTCCGCTGGCGGAGTCCGCGCGGGCTCGAGATCCCGGCGGAGTGCGTCGTCGTCACTGCCCGGAAATAGGGCCGGTTGGCCGTAGGCCGTAGGCCGAAGCGACCGCAGGGAGCGAGGCACGAGGCGGAGCGAAGCGACGCCTCAGCGCCGCCGCCGGTCGGCCGGTGCGTTCGTTTCGTGGGCGGGTTTCCGCGAGGGACGTACGCGCCGCCAGTGCATCCTCCGGCGGCCCCCCGCCCTCGGCTCACGGCCTATCCCAAAAGGCCCACAAACTAGATTCGGCGGGCGACGTCTCCCCGGTCGTGGACTGGTCGGTCGGCTTCGTCGTCACGCAGGGCTCCACGGCGCTTCCCGTCGCGCTCGGGCTGGTCGTCCTCTACGGAAAGCCCCGGACGCGGGCGACGACCTCGTTCGGCGTCTTCTGCATCGCGTTTGCGGGAGCCGTCTTCGTGCAGAACCTGTTCTACACCGTCTCGCTCGATTCCGTCCTCGACGAGGCGGCCGGGGGGCCCATGGTTCTCGTCGCTGCCCTCTGGGTCGCCACAGGGATCTCTCTCGTGGTCTGCGCCCTCGCCGCGCCGCGCCCCCTCGGGCCCCGTGACCGGGGAGCGCTCGCCGCCGCCGCATCCGTCGGCGCGGCGATTGTCGCCGTCTACGGCGCGTTCGCCTACGTCCTCGTGGCCGCCGCCGACCCCGGGCCCGTCGTCGCGGCGGCCGTGTCGGCGTGGGCCGTCGGGGCCGGCGTCGCGGTCGGCGCGAACTTCGGCGTCGCGACGTTGTTCGCCATCCGCTTCCGCAAGGCGGCTCCGAGCCTGTCGTCGGACCGTTCCCACTACGCGCTCATGTCGATGGGGATCATCCCCTATTTTGCCGCAAGCGTCGGCACCTTGCTTCTGGAGCCGCACCTTCGGCACCTGGGCTCGATCCTCGGTGTGGGGACGGCCATCGTCGTGATCCTCTGGCTTTCCGCAGCAAGAGGCGCGGACGGGCACCTTGCGAGGAACGTCGCGCTCTTCATCCTTGCGTCCGCCCTCGTTGGCATGGTCGCGTCGGTCCTTGCGGGCGGCTTCTTCGCCCTCGATGGCGCCGGCTTCTTCGCGATCTTCCGCGCCGCCTCGGTGGGCGTGCTGGGGTACGCGATCCTTCGCCACGAGCTCTTCGGCATCCGCCTCCGGGCGCGCCGCCTCGGAGCCGCGCCCGGCCTTGAACGGGAACGGCATGAGGTGTACCGGGCCGCGCTCGAAGGGCTCGCGACCTCCGCGGACGAACAAAACGCCGAGGACCTCCTCGCGTCCCTTCGGCGTACCCTCGGGATCTCGCCGGAGACGCACCGCGAGCTTGCGGCCGACGTCGTGAGCGAGGGGCTCCGGCAGCGCGTCGAGCGGCGCGGGCGATTCCGAGTTCTCCGCGAACTCGGACGGGGCGGCGCCGGGCGGGCTCTGCTTGCGCGCGACCTCGACCTCGACCGCGACGTGG
>JBQTJL010000223.1:0-2483 GCA_052387135.1 Methanobacteriota archaeon
CCCACAAAAGGGCTCGCACGGCGCAAGATGACGGGGACCCCCGCGATCGTCGAACTTGTCGACGATAGACGGCGGTGGCGCGGCCACTCCTGTTCGGGCGCGGCGGTGGCGCGGTCGCTCCGGTTCGGGCGCGGCGGCGTCCGCCGCCGGCAACGCACAGGAAAACAGCCCACCGCCGGCAACGCACAGGAGGAAGGCCTACACGCGCACAGTCCGCAACAGATCCGTCCTCGTGACCATCCCCTGGATGCGGCCGCTCGCGGCTTCGATGATGGGGAGGCCACCCACGTCCTCGTCGCGGAGGCGCTTCGCGGCCTTCGCGATCGACATCTCGGGCGTGCCGGTGACGACCGTCGGGCGCATGAAGTCGCGGACGAGGAGTTCCTTCAGCTTGTTCGCCTGGTGGGCAAGCGGCGTGTGGCGCTTCCAATCATCGAGCGCGAGCGCGATGTCGAGCTCGCCGAGGATCCCCACGAGCGCGCCGCGGTCCAAGACCGGGAGCCGCTCGATCCCGTGGTCGATCATGATGCGTCGCGCGTGGATGATCCGGTCGTCGGGGCCCACGGAGTGGAGCTGGCGCACCATCACGGTCGAGACCGCCGCGTCCGACTTCACGAGCGGAAGGAGGTCGGCCTTCGTGACGACGCCGAGGATCCCGTCGTCGCCGTTCGTGACCGGGAGAAGCCCGACGCCGTCGCGCGTCGCGATCGAAAGGATCTCGCGAAGGCCTGCGTCGGGCCCGAGCCTCGGGAAGTCGCGGTGCATCGCGCTCGAGACGTGGAGCGTCGTCGGCGGGATCCCGCGGGTCCGGAAGGCGCCGAGGAGGTCGACGATGTCGCCGTCGTAGAGGAGCCCGACGAGCCGCCGCCGCTCGACCACCGGAAGCTTCGAGAGGTTGTGCTTCCGCATGAGGTCGAGGGCCGTCTCGATGACGGCGTCCTTGTCGACGGTCACTACGTCCGTGGTCATGAGTTCCTTCGCGTTCATCGAAAACACCCGCGAGGGACTTAGGCGGTCCAGATTCGATTAGGGGGCAGGCCCGATAAGTAGCTTCGCCCCGGCAGGGCCCTGCGGAAATCGAAAGTGGCTTAGGGAGGCCCGGGAGTCTTTGACCGGGATGGGATCGGTCTTCGAGCGGGAGCTCAAAGGCATCCTCGGAGCGGACGAAGGCGCCCTCCGACGAATCGTGCGGAGCGTGCCTCCGCTTGCCGGCGAGAACTACCACAAGATCCGGCCCAGCCCGTTCCTCGTCGTCCGGGCGGCGGGATCCCTCGGGGTCGACCTCGTGGCGGTCCGCGGCGACGTCTCGTTCCCGATCGAGGTGAAGGCGTCGGCCGACGACGTGGTGCGATTCTCAAGGAACGAGCGCATCCGGCAGCAGGCCGACTCGATGCGGGAGACCTGCTCGAGGGCCGGAGTGATCCCGCTCTACGCGTTCCGTCGGAAGGGCCTGCATCCGGGCGCGGATCCGTGGAGCGTCTTTGCGCTCGACCTCGGAGACCGCGGGCCGTGCCGCGGCATGGCACGCGTCGTGTACGGGCTCCTTCCGAAGGCGGACCGGACGCGCGAAGGCAACGAAGTGCTGCGTTTCGCCGGCGGCATGCCGCTGAACCGTTTCATCGACCGCCTGCACTTTCTGAGGGCCGCCGAAACCGCGGGCCCTCCACCGGAAAGCCTGCTCCTAAAACCAACACTGTCCTGAACAGGTTCAGAAAGACTGAGTGGAGCAGGGATTTCGCATCATGGAGGATACCGTTGAGCGGCGGCTTATGAGTAAACCGATCCCTGCTCCATAGGTAAGGTGGTCTTCTAGCTATTTACATTTTCCGGCAGAACGGGAACTGGCGCGGGTCAGTTGCCGTTGATTTCCAGTCGAGTCCTAATATTTTATTGGCATCATTTTTTTCCATATCAGTACGCCGAGACCGAAGACCGACGATAGCGCGAGCATCGCGGCTTCGACCGGGCTGAGGAATTGGTAGAGCGGCGTCACGGTCGGGATCCCCGGCGACGCCGCCGGTGCGAACTCGACGATGGGTTCGAGCGTGCGCGTGTCGACGAGGATCGACGCGTCGATGAGGTAGGTCGTGTCGGTGAGGGGATAGAAGAGCACGACGCCCCCTACGAACGCGTCCATCACGAGGTGGCTCGCAAGATAGTAGAACGCGACGGCGAGCCACGCTGCGCGCGTCGAAAGACCGGGACGCCGATGGTGCCACCACGCCGCGGCCCCGACGGCGAGCGGGATCCAGACGTTCGTGAGGGTGGCCCGGTGCGCGCCCACGAAGAAGTCGAGATCGGCCGCGAGGGCGAGCGGGAGAAGGTACAGGACCTTCCGCGTCTCGACGCGGGCGGCAAGGAGGAGGAGCGGCGGAAGCAGCGCGTGGACGACGAACGAGGGCATCGTCCCCTCACGCTGTGCCGGATTCATGAATGTGTCTCCTTGGAGAAGGCTTGTTCAAGGCCCGGTGGGCGAGCCGTAC
>JBQTJL010000224.1:0-19340 GCA_052387135.1 Methanobacteriota archaeon
GTTACGGTTGTGGCGCATGGCGCAGGCGTGACCGGGGCCAGACCGCCTCGTTCGAGACCGCGAGCGCTTCAGGACTTGAAGGCCGTGGCGGTCACGACGCCGTGAACGCCGTTACGCGGACGGGCTCGTGTGCCCTTCCTGGGTCCGGAAGCGCAGAGTCCCCGTTTCCGCAAGCATGTCGAGTGTGATGCTGCTGGCAAGCTCGACCGGTGCGCCCCAGCCGCCGTACCTTTCGGCCTGGGCGTTGCTCGACGTCACAATACGGACGAGCAAACCGTACAAGTCCGCGCTGGAGTTCCTGTATTCCGCCGACGGCTCGGCTTCCCAATAGGTCCACGCCTCCACGACGTCTTCGCCGTCGACCTCGCAGGCGAATCCAGTCGTATGTTGAAACGCGGTGGTTCCTTCGGGGTCTGTGCCCGAGGGACGGACCCCGTCAGGGAATTCCCCTGCTGGTACGGGTAGGCCGAACTCGGCCCCGATCTCGAGACACGCGTCCAGCCAAACGGCCGTGAACGGTTCGACCCGACCGACGCGGTCCGTGGGGTCGCCGGGCGCAGTCTCGGATTCGGTGATGCAGCCGGAGGCGATCGATACGAGGCAGATCCCGAGCAACAGATTCATCCGCATGAATGCCGGGAGCCTTTGCGCGGCGGGTAGCGCCTCGATCCGCTCGACCTCGCGGACATACTCCGCTTCAACGGCGGAGCGTCCCTTCGTCCCCACCCATCCCGGCTCGTTCAACGTGAGGCTGAGTAGCCTTTCCGGGTAGTCGGCGCAGAACGCGAGGCTGCTGGCCGCGCCCGCCGAGTAGCCGACGAGGTGGAACCGATCGAATCCGGCCGCTTCGGCGAAGGCTCGCATCCCTTCGACCTCGCGAGCGAGGAAGTCGCCCCGCGGCGGCGCTTCGGTCGCGTAGATCTCCGGCTCCTTGTACCGCGCGTCCACGTCCTTGCCCAAGGCCTCGACGAGCGCGGGGTACGCGAGCATCGCGGGCAGCACGCCGCCGGGCACGAGGACGGCTTGTGAGCGATCTGCACCCGTAGTCGGTTAAGCTCGGTCATTCTCGCCATTCCTTGATGTGTACGCTGTGTTCGCGTGGTGGTTCGAACGCGCCGCACATGTCGAACTGGATGGCTTCGAGTTCGCCGAAGGCGAGGCCGCGGCGTTCCAGCATCTCGGCGAGCCGGACGGCGGCGGATCGTTCCCGGAAGTTCTTGGCGAAGCGTTCGTGGCTCAAGGCTCCGCCGCGAGCCGCAACGATCTCGCGGACCGATACGTAGCAGATCCGTTCGACGACGAGCGTGACGACGCCGGTCCACAGGAGGGCTTCGACGGCGTGCGGGTTTCCCGTGGGGATCTCGTCGAGCGCGTACTCGTTCTTCATTTCCCGGAACACGAGTTCGACTTCCCAACGGCACCGGTAGAGGCTGGCGATCTCTTCGGCGGTGAACTCGTCTGCAGAGAGGTTCGTGACGTAGGAATGGTAGTCGTCGGATTCGTCGTCGCGAACGCACACGACGCGGAACCTCCTCGATGCTCCCGTCGTTTTCCCGCCGTAGGAGCGGTGCCGGAAGTCGACTTCGACTTCGACGTCGAGGACGTCCCGCTGGGAGTGACGTGATTTTTGTGGATGGTGAGCGGTCCCCCCTGAGGGACACGGATGCACCAACCTGAGACACCGAACGAGACGAGCCGGAAGAAGCGAAAGATTCCGAAGAAAGTCCTGGACGACCTGGACGAGCTCCTGCGCGAGTGGGGCGGGTCCCAGGCCGTGACGGGCAAGGACGGGCTCCTGCAGGCCCTGACGGGCGCGCTCATCGAGCGGGCCTTGGGCGAGGAGCTCACGTACCACTTGGACTACGAGCACGGCGAGGAGCCTCCGGAAGAACAAGCGAACCGACGGAACGGGATCACCAAGAAGACGGTGCGCACGAACCACGGGCCCGTGGAGCTGGACGTGCCCCGGGACCGGGAGGGCTCCTTCGCGCCCGTCATCGTCCCGAAGCACGTGCGGCACTTCAACGGGTTCGACGACAAGATCGTCAGCATGTACGCGCGGGGCATGAGCACGCGCGACATCCAAGCCCACCTCAAGGAGATCTACGGGACCGACGTGGCGGCGGACTTGGTGACGCGGGTCACGGACGGCGTCCTGCAGGACGTGCACGCGTGGCAGAACCGGGCCCTCGAGCCCGTGTACCCCATCGTGTACCTCGACGCGCTCGTGACCAAGATCCGGGACACGGGGGTAGTCCAGAACAAGAGCGTGTACCTCGCCGTCGGCGTCACGCCAGACGGCGAGAAGGACGTCCTCGGCATGTGGGTACAAGCCACGGAGGGCGCCAAGTTCTGGCTCAGCATCCTCGAAGAACTCAAAGCCCGCGGGGTCCAAGACGTCCTGGTCCTGTGCGCGGACGGCCTCACGGGCTTGCCGGAGGCCGTGGAAGCCGCGTTCCCGAAGACCATCTTCCAGACATGCATCGTGCACATGATCCGCTCCAGCACCCGGTACGTGCCCTGGAAGGACCGCAAACGCGTGTGCGCCGCCTTGCGGACGATCTACACGGCGCCCAACGAGGCGGCCGCCCGCCGGGCCCTGGACGCCTTCGAGGCCGAGTACGGCCGCGAGTACCCCACGATCGCGAAGGCCTGGCGCGCCCGCTGGACCGAGATCACGCCGTTCTTGGCGTTCCCCCCAGAGATCCGCCGGGCCGTGTACACCACGAACGCGATCGAAGCCTTGAACCGCCACGTCCGCAAGGCCCTCAAGACGAAAGGCCACATGCCGAACGAAGACGCAGCGCTCAAACTGATCTACCTCAACGTCCAGACCGCCTCCCGATGGAAGCGCCCGCCCCAGTACTGGCTACGAGCCCGACAGCAATTCGTTATCTACTTCGAAGGACGTTTCCCGCAATGAAAACGACGACCGACCGCTCGACCGTACACAAAGAACGCTACACTCTCAGGCATCCGGCGAAGGCCTGCAAGCCCACAAACACGGCAACCACGATCGCTCGCGTCACTGCCGCTGCAAAAGCGCGCGGCGTATTGAACCTATGCCGGCTCCAGCGCACGATTCGCTCCGAGGCCGACCGTGGGGCCTGTCAGGGTGCGACCATCGCTCGCCAGGCAGCGGCATAACTTGTTATTGAAGCGTTCCTTTCAACGCGACGCCCGTCCACCGACGCCATCGCGTTCGCGCCAGATGGGCCTGACCGGGTTAATAACCCTGCGCCCCTTCGTACTTTCAATGTCCCCCCAGAAGGCGTTATGAGGCGTCCGCGTAACGCGGCGGCTCATGCCTGAGGCGTGGCGTGTCGCGTTCGCGCGGTTCCTTGCCGAGGAAAGTGTGGTTCCGAGATCGGAGCTTCGGTTCCTGGTCTATTGGGTGGGGAGGTTTCTGTCCTCTGCCCCGTCAGCCGTGGAGGTGCCCGGAACCGCTCAAGTGTCTTCCTTCCTTCAACACCTGGCAGCGGAAAAGGAGCCCTGGCAGGTCAAGCAGGCCGAGCGGGCCGTCATGCACTTCGTCTCGTTCCGCACGCGGCCCGGCTCCGAGCCGCGCGTCACCCCGGGCTCCATCGAGGTGGGCTGGGAGGGGGCGATCGCGAGCCTTCGCCGCGTTCTTCGTCTACGCCACTTGAGCCTCGCCACGGAGAAGGCGTACACCTGGTGGGTCGCCCAGTACCGGGCCTTCGTGGGTGGCCGCAGTCCATCCTCACTGGGCCCCGACGACGTGCGTGCGTTCCTCACGCATCTCGCCGTCGAACAGAACGTGTCGGCTTCGACCCAGAACCAGGCGTTCAGCGCACTCCTCTTCCTCCATCGGCATGTCGTCGGCGGGGGCCTCGAAGATCTCGGTCCGGTCGTCCGGGCTCCCGAGCGCCGGCGCGCGCCGGTCGTCCTCTCGCGGCCTGAGGTCGCGGCCGTGTTGGCGGGCCTTCCGTACCCGTACGGTTTGATGGCGCGCATGATCTACGGCTGCGGGCTCCGACGCCAGGAGTGCCTGGAGCTCCGGATGAAGGACGTCGATTTCGACCGCCAGCTTCTCACCGTGCGCGCCGGCAAGGGGGACAAAGACCGCCAGACCGTGCTTCCCGAGTCGCTGCGCCGCGAATGGTCGCAGAACGTCGATGCGGTGCGGCGTCTACACGACGGAGACCGCAAGGCGGGCCTTCCCGCGGTGTACCTCCCGGCCGCCTTGGGGCGCAAGTACCCGAACGCTGGCAAGGAGTGGGCCTGGTTCTGGGCCTTCCCGGCGGCCACCGTGTCGACCGATCCCCGCACCGGCCTCGTCCGCCGCCACCACCAGCACCCGAGCGCGTTCCAGAAGCGCTTCCACGACGCGGTCCGGGCGGCGGGCATCGCCAAGCCCGCCTCCATCCACACGCTCCGCCACAGCTTTGCCACGCACCTCCTCGAGGACGGTTACGACATCCGCACCATCCAGGAACTGTTGGGCCACAAGGACGTGCAGACGACCATGATCTACACGCACGTGGCGACCCGGAACCGGTTGGGCGTCCGGTCGCCCCTGGACGCAGCACAGGCGCCCCGGGCCCAACAAATATAACACAGTTCCCGACTAAGAGGGCGCAGAAGATGCAGGAACTCTTGCGCCCCCTCGAAATCGGCGGAGTCCGCCTCCCGAACAACCTCGTCCTCTCGCCGATGGCGGGCTTCTCGGACCTCCCGTTCCGGGTCCTCGCGCGGCGCCACGGCGCCGGGCTCGTCTGCACCGAGATGGTGTCCGCGCTGGGGATCCAGCACGGCGCGAACTCGCGCCGCATGAAGACCGTGGAAGAGGAGCGCCCCGTCTCGATCCAGCTCTTCGGCACCGATCCCGAAGCGGTCGCGACGGCGGCGCGCGAGGCGGAACATCGGTGCGAGATCCTCGGGTTCAACATGGGCTGCCCAGCGCCCCAGATCAAGAGACAGGGCTGCGGCGCGGCGCTTCTGGATCGTCCGGAACTTGCCTTGGAGCTCGTAGAGACGATCAAGGGCGCCTCGCGGAAACCCCTCCTCGTGAAGATCCGCGCCGGAAACAAGGCCCCCATGGACGTCGTAGCTTTTGCTACGAACCTCGAGAATGCCGGGGCGGATGGCCTCATCTTCCACGCGCGGACCGCGAAACAGGGCTATTCGGGGAAGTCCGACTGGGACCTCATCCGGGCGGTGAAGCAGGCGGTCTCGATCCCGGTCATCGGGAACGGCGACGTCGTCGACGGTCCGTCCGCCGCACGCGCGCTGGGGATTTCGGGCGCCGACGGCATCGCGCTGGGGCGAGGGACGCTCGGCGACCCGCACGTCTTTGCTCGCGTCGCGGCGTTCCTTCGCGACGGGACCATGCTGCCGGCCCAGTCGCCGGCCGACCGCCTCGCCGACCTGCGCGCCTACGTCGCGATGGCGCGCGAGGCGGGCCTTGCCGAGATGCACGTGAACGCGCAGGCGCAGCAGTTCACGCGCGGCCTTCCGGGGGCGCCCTTGCTTCGGCAGTCCATGGTGGGCGTTCGGGAGCCGGCGGCGCTCGTTGCCCTGTTTTCGGATTTCATTTCCGGAGCGACGCGAAGTACCGCATGACGGCCTCCGTCGTCTCCGGTTCCATGAGGAGGTCGACCCAGCGCTCGCCTTCGGCCTTCTCGAACGCGGCGAGCCGCGCTTCGAAGCCGGGATGGAGGGCCGATTTCGTCACGCGGTAGGCAAGCGGACTTGCCGCAGCAAGGCCGCCGGCCGCCTCCGTCGCCTTCTGGAGCGTGTTCTCGGAGGCATACTGGTGCGCCCATCCCGTGCGGACGCATTCCTCGCCCTGGCGCACGACCGCCTGCATCACGGCCGGCACGACCTCGTTTGCCGGGAGCACCTCGCGGACCAAGTCGAGGAGCGGCGGCGGGACCGGGATCCCGACGATCATCTCGGTCAATCCGAGTTTCGCCTTCGGGCCGACGATCCGCAGGTCGGCACAGAGCGCAAGGATCGCGCCGCCGGCGAGCGCGGGGCCTTCGACCGCCGCGACGACGGGACGCGGATACGTCGCGATCTCCCCGAAGAGGCGCACGAAGGCGCGGGAGAAATCGACGAGCTCGTCCCGCTCCAGCGTCGGGAGCACCTTCAGGTCGAGCCCGGCCGAGAAGGCCTTCGCGTTCCCGGCAAGCACCACCGCCCGGCCGCCCTTTGCGGCCTCGGCCCACGCCGGCCGAAACGTTTCGAGGAACGCCGGGCTGATCGCGTTCACCTTGCCGTCGTCCATCGTAAGGAGCGAGACGCCGTCGGCGACGTGTTCGACGCGGGTCATGGGCGGCCTACCGTCTTTGGTGGATAAAAGATGAACGGCGCCTTCGGCGCCTGATGAACGCTCGGCCTTTGGCCTCGCTGATGAACGGCGGCTGCGCCGCCTGATGAACGGCGCTCACGCGCCTGATGCGCTTACCGCACACGGGGGGTCGAGCGGCTGCCCGCGTGCTCGTTGGCCTGCACGTAGTGGTGGAGACGGACCAATGGGTCGGCAGTGTAGTGTCGAAGTTCCCGGACCTGCGCGCCCGAAAGAAGTTCCAACCGGGCTGCGAATTCGAGCAGCGAATCGAGCTCCTGCAAGGAACCGCGGGCAATGCGTCCATAGGCCGCTTGCTCCCGGGCCCGTCCCCGACCATGACCTTCGGCGATGTTGGAAAACACGGACACGGCCGCACGGCGGACCTGCGACGTCGGGCCATACCTCTCTGCCTCCGGCCATTCGCGCGTCTTCTCATAGACGATTTTTGCGAGGTCCATGAAATCGTTCCAGATTCGCAATCGGTTCAGCGTCGCGCGGGACATCGCGCGGACGGGCGCGACCGCGTACTTGAAGGTTTCCCGGAGGTCACGACATCTAGCGGGATCAGCGGCCGAAGGCCGCGTTCATCAGCGAGCGAAGCGAGCGTTCATCAGCGAGCAAAGCGAGCGTTCATCAACGAAGCGTTCATCCCGTCAGTACCGCCCCATCACGCCCTTCCTCCGCGCGGCCCCTTCCATCGCCCGGAAGGCGAAGAAGCCCACGGTCATGAACAGCGCGCCGGTCGCCGCGAGCCGCACGAAGACGGGGACGAGCTCGCCGAACCCCCGGTCGAGGAGGATGGCGTCGCGGAGGATCTTGAGCCCGTGCGTGAGCGGAAAGATCGCGGCGACGCGCTGGACCCAGCCGGGAAGCGCCTCGACCGGGAACAGCATCCCGGAAATGAAGACCAGCACCGGGTTCACGAGCATCGCAAGCGCGTACGGCTGCTTCCAATAGAGGCCCGCCGCCGCCATCAGGAACCCGACGCCTTGGAGCGCGACCATCGCCGCGACGAGCCCCGCGAGGGCGACGAGGAGGCTCGCCGGGTGCAACGGGAAGTCCACGACCAGGGCGCCCGCGAAAAGGACGATCGCAAAATCCACGAAGCTCGAGACCATCCCGGCGGCCGTCTTCGCGTACATCCAGACGAACCGGTTCATCGGCGTGAGGGAAAGCAGGTCCCACGTGCCCTCCTGCTCCTCGTCGTAGACCGCGACGGCGCCGTCGTCGAGCGCGGAGAGCACGAGCCCGTGCGTCGCAAGCCCCAGGACGACGAACGCAAGATAGTCCGGGTAGCCGGTGAGCGCGAAGAATCGCGCGGGGACCGTGCCCGACGCCACGATCCCGGCCACGACCGCGGCGCTCGCAAGCAGAAACAGCGGCGAAAGGAGCGACGAGATCATCCACCCGCGGAACGTGTAGAACCGGAGCTGGTTGCGGAAGCTCGAGAGGAAGGCGCCTTCGAACGTCCGGCCCATGGAAAGGAAGAAAGGACGCGGAAAGGACGGAACGGAGCGAGCCGCCAATCACTCCGCCCCCCTTTCCATCCTTTCCCCCTTTCCTCTAGTAGGCATGCAACGTCCCATGCATCTTCGCCCGCGCCTCCATGCGTCCGATGAGCCACGCGCCTGCGAGCGTGAACGCGACCGTCATGAGGACGAGCGCGGCGATCTCTTCCGCAAGCGCCTCGAGCCCGCGCCCAAGGAGCAGCGTCTGGCGGAGCGCGAGAAGGCCGTAGGTGACGGGGATCGCATACGAGACCGACTGCAGCGCGACCGGGAGCGCCGCGATCGGGAACTGGGTGCCCGAAAAGAACCGGACCGGCGCCTGCACGGCCTGCGAGAGGGGTCCGGCCGCGCGGGTGAGCATGTAGAAGCCGGCAAAGAACAGGCCGAGCGCGGTCATCGCCGCAAGGGTGAGGAGGACGACGAGGAGGGCCGCACCCGGATGCGCGACGTCGACGTCGGCCCCGAAGAACCAGAGCGCAAGGACCATCGCGAGGAACACGGTCCACCCCGAATCGATGAGCCCGAACAGGGACTCGCCGAGCACGAACGCGACGCGCGAGGTGGGCGCAAGGAGCACCATCTCGAGCGTCCCGTACCACCGCTCGCGCTGGATCGCCATTCCGCCCCTCCAGTTCATCCCCATGAAGAACGAGAACACCGTCTGGCCCAAGATGAGGAAGCCGGTAAAGGACGCCGATTCGCCGAGGTCGCGGAACGCCTGCGCCACCGCGTCCGGGTCCACCAATCCGGTGTACGCGTAGACGGCGAGGGAGACCCAGACGAACGGCCCCAGGATCCGGTTGGCGAGCCAGCTCGGGTAGGTGACGGACATCTTCCAGTTCTTCACGAGACTTGCGTGGATCACTCTTGCATAGCCGGAAATGAGGAGAGATGATGGAGATGATGGAGATGATGGAGATGACGGATATGGGCGCGGCGGTGGGGCCGGCACGAAACGGTCACTCCTCATTTCCGCCATCTCCGCCCGTATCCACCATCTCCTTTCCCGTAAGGTCCACGAAGACGTCCTCGAGGGTCGGCTCATCGCGCGCGATCGAGACGAGCCGGGCGTCCGCCTTCGCGACCGCGGCGGCGAGGGCGCCTGCGACCTCTGCGGCGGGCGCTTCGGAGGCGAGGAGCCGGAACGAGACGAAGGCGCCGGCCTCCTCGGAGGTCTCGGAGACCACGCGCTGGATCCCGGGGACGGCGGCGAGAGCCTCGCGGACGGCCGCCGCCGACCCGCCCGGGCGCACCGTGACGCGGAACGCGGCGCCGAGGCCGCCGTGGCGGCGTTTCAGTTCGGCGGGCCGGTCGCATGCGATGATGCGCCCGCGGTCCATCACGGCGACGCGGTCCGAGAGCGCGTCCGCCTCGTACATGTAGTGCGTCGTGAGGACCACGGTCTTTCCGTGGGCCTCGACGATGCGCCGGACGAGCGCCCGGAGCGAGCGGGCGGCGCGCGGGTCGAGCCCGATCGTCGGCTCGTCAAGGAGAAGCACCTCGGGGTCGTTCAAGAGCCCGCGTGCGACGTGGAGCCGCTGCTTCATCCCCTTCGAGTAGTTCTCGACCCTCTCGTCGGCCCGGTCCGCGAGCCCGACGATGCCGAGAAGCTCCTCGATGCGCGGATTCGCGGCGCCGGACGGCATGTTGTAGAGCCGCGAGAAGTACCACAGGTTCTCGCGGGCCGTGAGACGCCAGTAGAGCGCGCGCTCGCCGCCGAGCACGACGCCGACGGTCCGGCGGACCGCGTCCGATTCCTTCGCGACGTCGAATCCCGCGATCCGCGCGGTGCCTTCCGTGGGAAGGAGCAGGGTCGCAAGGAGCTTCACGAGCGTGGTCTTCCCGGCCGCGTTCGGCCCGAGGAGCCCGAAGAGCTCGCCGCGGCGAACGGCGAGGTCGACGTGGTCGACCGCCGTGATGGTCTCCTTCGGCCCCCGCTTCCAGAGGGCGGCCATGCCGCGCTCGCGCTTGCGTTCGAAGACCTTCGTGAGCCCGTGCGTCTCGATCGCGGCGTCGCCCACGCGCCGGCAGAGGACGCCTCGCCCTAACCCTTTTCCCTTTCCCGGCCTCGCGCTCGCCTTCGCCCTCGCGCTCCCTTGCGCTTGCGCCCGCGCCCGCCCTGGCACCCATAGAACGTTTATAAGCAGCGTCCCGCATATCCCGCTGATTCCCATGCCGGAGGAGGGAAAGACGCGGGTGGATGCGAGCATCCGTACCGCCACGACCGACGAGATCCGCACGAGGATCGAACGGGTCCAGCAGGAACTCCTCACGATCGAGAACGAGATGCAGCGGCCCCAGGAGTCCCTCCACCGCGTCCGGGAGATGCTCGACATCACCTCGATCGCCGAGCTCGCGGGCCTTACCGCCGAGCTCGAGCGTCGGATCAAGGACGCACAGGAGACCGCCGACCGCGCCGCGAAGGACCGGACCGAGGCGATGCGCGAACTGCACGAGGAATCCGAGCGGCTCGCGAAGCTCTGGGACGTCTACAAGGCGCAGGAACGCGACCTTGCCGCGACGAAGGAGCGCGTCGGCCGCGTCGAGGCCGAGCTCACCCGGAAGGGTTCGAGCGTCGTAGCCCTCGAAGAGCAGCTCGCGGCCCGCGACCGTGCGATCCAGGACCGGGACCTCGACCACCAGAAGCTCCGCTCCCGGATCACCGAGCTCGAGGCGAACGCCGAGGAGCTGAAGAACCTCGACAAGATGCGGGACACGGTCGCCGACCTCCGGTCGAAGTACGACACCGAGAAGGAGCGGCTCGCGAAACTCTATACGGTCTACGAGGAATTGGAGGCCGACCGCGACCACCTGCTCGCGGAGATCGAGGCGCGCGACCGATGGTTCAACCTGCACCGCGAAGCGCTGGAGAAGCTCGGGGTCGCGGCGAGCCGGTACCCCGGCTCCTCGGTCAAAGAGCCGGCCCGATGAAGCACCTCGTCACGGGCGGCGCCGGGTTCATCGGCAGCCACCTCGTCGATGCGCTCCTTGCCCGAGGGGACGAGGTCGTCGTGGTCGACGATCTGTCCTCGGGCTCCGAAGGGAACCTTTCCGCCGCGACCGGCGCCGTGGAGTTCGTGAAAGGCGACGTCCTCGACACGAAGCTCATGCGAAAGGCCCTGCAGGGCGTAGGCCAAGTGCATCACCTTGCGGCGAACCCGGACGTCCGCCTCGCGACGGAAGAGCCCGAGATGGACCTTCGGCGAGGGGCGCTTGCGACGTTCAAGCTCCTCGAGGCGATGCGGGCCGCGAAGGTCCGGCGGATCGCGTACGCTTCGTCCTCCACGGTCTACGGCGAGGCGACGGTCCTTCCGACGCCCGAGGACTACGGACCCCTGCTTCCCGCGTCCGTCTACGGCGCCGGCAAGCTCGCCTGCGAAGGGATGCTCGCGGCGCACGCCGCCTCGTTCGGGTTCACGGTCCACATCTTCCGCTTCGCGAACATCATCGGGCCCCGAGGCGCGCACGGGATCCTCACGGACTTCCTCGCAAAGCTCGCGAAGGATCCGAAGGAGCTCGAGATCCTCGGCGATGGGAAGCAGGAAAAATCGTACATGCTCGTCGGCGAGTGCGTCGACGCGTGGCTCCACTGCGTCGAGCACGCGACCGGGCCCGTGAACGTCGTGAACCTCGGCTCGGGCGATCAGGTGGACGTGAGCCGCATCGCGGAGGTCGTCTGCAAGGAACGCGGCCTCTCCGGCGTCCGGTTCCGGTACACGGGCGGGGTCCGGGGTTGGCCGGGCGACGTCCCCCGCATGTTCCTTGCGACCGAGCGCCTCGGGAAGCTCGGATGGGGCCCCGCGACGACGAGCGAAGACGCCATCCGCACGAGCGTCCGCGCGCTTCTGTCGTAGTGCGCGGTGCGCCGTGCGCGGTCCGCCGTGCGCCGGCGGGCAAGAGCACGGGTCGGCCCGACGCCTCCCTGCTCCCCGCTTCCCGCTCCCTGCTCCCGTGCAGCGCCGTACCGCGGTAAGGCTTAAAGTGCGGACGCACCATGGTGGAACCGTGCTCCGCGTAGCGGTCATCGGGCTCGGCGCGATGGGCGTGAACCACGCGCGCGTCTGGCGCGACTTGGGGTGCGAGCTCGTCGCGGTCTGCGACGCGGATCCGACCCGCGCGAAGATGGCCGGGGAGCGCTTCCGCGCCCGCGCCGAGACGGACCCGGAGAAGCTCCTTTCCCGGGACGACGTCGACGCGGTCTGCATCGCGACCCCGACGGTCACGCACGCGGACGTCGCGAAGCGCGCGTTCGCGGCCGGGAAGCACGCCTTGGTCGAGAAGCCGCTCGCGGCGGACGTCCGGACCGCGCGGGAAATCGTGGCCGCCGCGAAGAAGGCGGGGAAGAACCTCGCGGTCGGGCACATCGAACGCCACAATCCCGCGGTCGCGGCCGCGCACGACCTCGTCGCCCGCGGCGAGATCGGGACGCTTCATACCGCGCTCGCGCGCCGCGTGAACCGGCCGGACGTCTCGGGGCGGATCACCGACGTCGGCGTGATCCTCGACCTTGCGATCCACGACATCGACGTCCTTCGCTACCTTTCCGGCTCCGATCCCGAGACCGTGTACGCGGCGACGGCGACGGACGGGACCCGCGCCCACGAGGGACGCTCGGTGGTCCAGCTCGGCTTCCCCGGCGGCCTCGTCGGGATCCTCGAGACCTCGCGGCTCACGCCGCTCAAGGTCCGATCGCTCACCCTCACGGGCTCCGAAGGCGCGCTCACGGTCGACTACGTGGAGCAGGCCATCTCGGTGTCGCGGTCGCGGGCCCTTCCCTACGACGAGGCCCAGATGTTCCAGCTTCCCCTCGAGTACGACCACCGGAACTTCCGGATCCAGAAGCAGGAGCCGCTCGCGCGCGAGCTCGCCGACTTCCGGGACTCGATCGAAAAGGGCCGACCGCCCCTCGTCCGGGGCGAAGACGGCGTCGCGAACCTCGCGGTCGCCGAGGCGGCGCTTCGGTCCGCTCGGGACGGCGTCCCGGTCCGGCTCCGCGAGGTGCTCCATGGCTGAGTTCCTTCCGTACCGGAACCCGAAGAAGGTCGGCGCCGCCCTGAAGAAGGGGCTCCCGGTCTCCGTCCACGGGCTCGGGAAGATGGGGCTGCCGCTTGCCGCCGCGATCGGGAAGCGGGGCGCCCGGATCCACGGCGTCGACGTCGACCCGGAGGTCGTCGCGTTCCTGAACAAGGGCCGCACGCGGATCGTCGGCGAACCCGGGCTCGCGGAGCTCGTGGCGCGCCTCCACAAGAAGCGCACCTTCTCCGCGACGACGGACGGCGCCGCGGCCGCCCGCGCCTCCCGCGTCCACATCCTCCTCGTGCCGACGCTCCTTACGCCGGAGAAGGAACCGGACCTGCACGTCCTCCTTCGCGCCGCGAAGACCGCGTCGCTCGGCTTGAAGGAGGGCGACCTTGTCTTCGTGGAGTGCACGGTCCCCCTCGGGACGACGCAGGGTCCGCTCCGCGACATCCTCGACCAGGGCTCCGGCCTTTTCGCAGGTTCCGATTACGGACTCGCGTTCTGCCCGGAGCGGACCTCCTCCGGACGCGCGCTCCTCGACATCGAGGGAGCGTACCCCAAGATCGTGGGCGGCATCGACGCGGCCTCGACCGAAGCGGCCGCGGCCTTCTACGGGGTCGTGAACAAGAAGGGCGTGATCCCGGTCTCGAACGCGACCGCGGCCGAGGCCGTAAAACTCTTCGAAGGCGTCTACCGCGACGTGAACATCGCGCTCGCAAACGAGCTCTCGAAGGCCTGCGAGGAGCACCACATCTCCTCGGCCGAGGTGATCGAGGCCGCGAACACGCAGCCCTACTCGCACCTTCACCGGCCGGGGATCGGCGTGGGCGGCCACTGCATCCCCGTCTATCCCTACTTCGTCACGACGACGACGAAGACCGCGATGCCGCTCCTTTCGACCGCGCGCGAGGTGAACGACGGCCAGCCGCGGCACGCGGTCCGGATCCTCAAGGAGCTCCTCGGCGAGCGCGGCGTGTCCCTTCCCGGGGCGAAGATCGTGGTCCTGGGGCTCGCCTACCGCGGCGGCGTGAAGGAGCACCGGTACGCCCCCGCGATCGAGGTGATGCGGCTTCTTTCCGAGGAGAAGGCGGACGCCCGGATCTGGGACCCGCTCTGGAGCGACGCGGAGCTCTCGGCGATGGGGTACGCGGCCGCCTCGCGGGGCGACCTTTCCGGGGCCGACGGGGCGATCGTCGTGACCGACCACCCCGAGTTCAAGACGCTCCCCTGGAAGCGGATCGCGGCCGGGATGCGGCATCCGGTCGTCGTCGACGGCCGGCGCCTTCTGTCGCCAGAGGAGGCGGCGAAGGCGGGCCTCTCCTACCGAGCGCTCGGCGAGGGCCGGTAATTGCAAAAGGTTCATTAGAAATGCGCGCTTCCGGGCCACCATGCACGCCGAAGCGACCGCGCCCATCGCCCTGTTCATGACCTTCGTCCTCGCCGCGGTGGCGGCCGGGATCATCGTCTACATGGTGCGCAAGGACTTCCTCTGAAACGGAAGCCGACGCCGGAGGGGCCGAATTTCCAGCCCCCAAGCCCCCCTTTTGCCTCCGCCTCTAGAAGGCTAGGCCCCTCCGACGGTCTTCCAAATCCTGTCTCCAAGCGACAGCTAAGTAATCCCGGCGGTCGCTCCTCCTGATTCGTGCGCATCCTTTCGGTCGTCGGCGCCCGCCCCCAGTTCATCAAGGCCGCCCCGGTCTCCCGGGCGATCCGCGAGCGCCACACCGAGATCCTCCTCCACACGGGCCAGCACTACGACGACGCGATGAGCGGCGCGTTCTTCCGCGAGCTCCGGCTGCCCGAGCCCGACCACAACCTCGGCGTTGGCTCGGGGCCCCACGGCGTGCAGACCGCGAAGATGCTCGTGGGGATCGAGACGGTCCTTCTTGGAGACCGCCCGGACGCGGTCTTGGTGTACGGCGACACGAATTCGACCATCGCCGGCGCTCTTGCGGCGGTGAAGCTCCATATCCCGGTGGCGCATGTCGAGGCGGGCCTCCGGTCGTTCGACCGCCGGATGCCCGAAGAACACAACCGGGTCCTCACGGACCATGCGAGCGACCTCCTGTTCTGTCCCACGGAGACCGCGGTCCAGAACCTCGCCCGCGAGGGCGTCACGCGCGGCGTCCACCGCACCGGCGACGTGATGGTCGACGCGTTCCGCTTCAACGTCGCTCTGGCCAAGGAGTCCTCCGTCGTGGAGCGGTGCGGCCTTCGGCCCGAGGAGTATTGGCTCGCGACCGTGCATCGCGCCTCGAACACCGACGAGCGCGAGAACCTTCAGGGGATCCTCACGGCGTTCCGCGACTCGGGGGAGCCGATCCTCCTCGCGCTCCACCCCCGCACGCTGAAGATGATCCGCGAACACGGACTCGACGGTGTCCTTGCCGGCTCCCGCGTCAAGGTCGTGGAGCCGCTCTCCTATCTTGAGACGCTCGCCGCGCTCTCCTCCTCGAAGGGGGTGCTCACGGACTCGGGCGGCCTCCAGAAGGAGGCGTATCTGGCCGGGAAGACCTGCATCACGCTCCGCGAGAACACGGAATGGGTCGAGACGGTCGAGGACGGCTGGAACGTCCTCGTCGGCGCCTCGCAAGACCGGATCCTCGGGGCGATGCGCGGGTTCCGGCCCCGGGGGAAACGGAAGGAACACTGGGGCGACGGGCACGCCGCCCAGCGGATCGTCCGGCTTCTCGAGGGGCTCCCGAAATGAAGGTCCTGATGCTCCTTACGAAGCCCGTGAAGGGCGACCCCCGCGTCCGGAAGGAGGCCGGCACGCTCCTTCGCGCCGGACACGAGGTCGCCGTCCTCGAATGGGCACGCCATGAACCCGACGCGCCGCCCGAGGAATCCGTCCACGGGGTCCGGGTCTTCCGCGTGAAGAACACGCGGTTCATGGAGCGGCTCCCCGGCGACCTCGTCCGGAACCCGTTCTGGTGGCGGCTCGGGGCCCGGGAGGCCGTCCGGCTTGCGAAACGCTTCCCGTTCGACGTCCTCCACTGCCACGACCTCGACACGCTCGCGGCCGGCGTCGCTGCAAAGAAGAAGACCGGCGCGCGGCTCGTCTTCGACGCGCACGAGATCTTCCGGTTCATGGTCGAGGACGCGTACCCAGCGGCCGTGGGATGGGGGGCCCAGCTCCTCGAGGACCGGCTGCTCGGTTCGGTCGACGAGGTCGTGACCGTGAACGAGCCCCTGCTCGACTACTATCGGAAGCGCACCCGGGCCCCGGTCACGATCGTCATGAACTGCGACGAACCGGTGGCCGAATGGTCGGCGCCGAAGGCTGCGACCTTCACCGTGAGCTACATCGGTTCGCTGCAACCGAGGTTCTTCCTTCCGGAGGCGGTGCACGTGCTCGGGGGCCTCCCCGGCGTCCGGTTCGTGATCGCGGGCCGGCCCGAGGGGGCCCACGATGCCGTGCACGAGGCCTCTCGACGGTACGCGAACGTCGAGTTCCTCGGACCCCTTCCTGCGGACGAGGTCCTGCCGAAGACGCTCGAGGCGCACGCGGTCCTTGCGATCTACGACCCGTCCGCCCGTTCGAGCAAGGTCGGGGTCCCCACGAAGATGTTCGTCGCGATGGGGGCGGGCCGCGCCGTGATCGTGCCGGAAGGGACCCACGCCGGCGAGATCGTACGGCGCCACCGCGCGGGCCTCGCGGTCCCGTACGGAAAGGAAGGCCTCGCGGGGGCGGTCGAGACGCTCCGGGACGACCCGAAGCTCCGCGACGAGTACGGCCGGAACGGCCTCGCGGCGGCCCAGCGGACGTACAACTGGCGCGCGCAAGGGACCCAATTGTTGAAGGTCTACGAACGACTATCCGGGTCCCGATGAGGATCCTCATCCTCTCGCCCCACACGGACGACGCCGAGGTCGGCTGCGGCGGCACGATCGCGCGGTTCCTCGAAGAGAAGCACGAGGTGCTGTGGATGGCCTTCTCGACCGCCGAGGAATCCTTGCCCGAGGGGCTCCCCAAGGACACGTTGCGGCACGAGTTCCTGTCCGTCGTCCGCTCGCTCGGACTCACCGAGAAGAACTGCCGGATCTTCGGCCACAAGGTGCGCCGGCTCCACGAGGTGCGCCAGCAGATCCTCGAAGAGCTCGTGAAGGCCCGGAAGGACTTCGCCCCCGACCTCGTCCTCCAGCCGTCGCTCAAAGACTTCCACCAGGACCACGAGGTCGTCGCGAACGAGGCCGTCCGCGCGTTCAAGACGAGCGCGTCGATCCTCGGCTACGAGCTTCCGTGGAACCACCTCGAGTTTTCGACCGGCATGTTCGTGCGGCTCGAGGAACGCCACCTGGACAAGAAGTACGAGCTCATGGGGAACTACAAGTCGCAGTTCCTGCGGGAACGCGAGTACTTCTCGAAGGAGTTCATCTTCGGCCTCGCGAAGGTCCGCGGCGTCCAGTGCGGGGCGCCCTACGCCGAGGCGTTCGAGGTCGTCCGATGGATGATCTGAGCGTCCTCGTGACGGGCGCGGGGGCCCCCGGAATCGTGGGCACCGTCCACAGCCTCCGGAAGAACCCCGAGGGGCGCCGGGTCCGCGTCGTCGGCGTCGACGCCGCGACCGACGTGGTCGGCCGCTACCTCTGCGACGCGTTCCACAAGGTCCCGAAGCCGTCCGACCCCGAGCGTTTCTCGTCGGCGATCCTCGACGTCTGCAAGCGGGAAGGCGTCCGCGTCGTCCTGCCGCAGGTGACGGACGAGCTTCCGGTGTTCGCCTCCGGCAGGGACCGCTTCGCGCGGGAAGGCGTGCACGTCGCCGTGAGCGAGCCGACCGCGCTGGAAACGGCCAACAACAAGTTCCTCTTGACCGAAGAGTGCAAGCGTGTCGGTGTGCCGGTGGGCGACTTCGCGCTGGCAGCAAATGAAGCGGAATTCCGGAAAGCGGTCGAAGCGCTGGGGTACCCCCGCGTGCCGATCGCCGTGAAGCCGCCGGTCTCCAAGGGGATGCGCGGGTTCCGGGTCCTCGATGCGGGCAAGGACCGCTACGACCTCTGGTGGGACGACAAGCCGACCGGCGTCTACACGACGCTCGATGAGTTCCTCTCGATGATGAAGGGGCGCGCGTTCCCGGAGCTTCTCGTCATGGAATACCTCCCGGGCGACGAGTTCACGGTCGATGCGCTCGCGGACGACGGAAAACCCCTCGCCGTGGTCCCGCGGCGCCGCACGCAGATCCGGAGCGGGATCACGTTCGCCGGCGTGACCGAGAACCACGGGAAGATCATCTCCTACACCGAGACCCTGATCCGGCGCCTCGGGCTCTCGTACGCGTTCGGCTTCCAATTCAAGCTCGACCGGGCCGGGGTCCCGAAGATCCTCGAGTGCAACCCGCGCATCCAGGGGACGATGGTGCTCGCAAGCTTCGCGGGCGCAAACGTGATCTGGGGGGCGACGAAGCTCGCGGCAGGCGAGACGCCGGCCCCGATGAAGCCGGTCTGGGGACAGCAGCTCCTCCGGTATTGGGGTGCGGTTTCGGTCGATCCGTCCGGGCGCATGGTCGACAAGCTATGAGGCTCTCCGCGTACGAACGGCATTTTTGGACCGGCGACTGGCAGTGCCACACGACGTGGTCCGACGGCGAGAACACACCGGACGAGATGGTCGAGGCCGCCATCCGGCTCGGCCTCACGTCGCTTGCCATCACGGACCATGTTCGGCTCGATACCGAATGGTTCGACGACTATGGCAAGGAGCTTCGCCTTTTGAAACGTCGCTGTGAGGGGAAGATCCTTCTCCTCGTCGGGTTCGAGGCGAAGGCCGTGGACCTCCACGGCGGTCTCGACGCCCGGCCGGAATGGTTCGACGTCGCCGACGTGGCCCTCGGTTCGATCCACCGGATCCCGCTGGAGGACGGCGGGTTCCTCCCGAAGGAGGAGATCGCGAGGAAGCCCGACCTTGCGTTGAAGAGCTGGACGCGCACCATGCTCGCGCTCGTCGCGAAAAGCCGGGCCGACGTCGTCGCGCATCCGGAATCCCTCCTTGCGGAACATGGGATCCGGCTGCCCGTTGATACGCCGGAAGAGCTGGGCAGGGTCGCGGCGCGGAGCGGCAAGATCTTCGAACAGAACCTTTCCTACGGCGTGCCGCTTCCCGAGTTCCGCGCGACCCTCGAACGCCACAAGGTCCCGATGCTCTTGGGGAGCGACGCGCACTCCATCGCGGAACTCGAACGGCTTCACCGCTCCCGGACCTGACGTCATCGCGGCCGAAGGCCGGCCCGTGCGGGGGACCTTGCGCGCCGCGAAAGGAGAGGACGCCATCCGGCCGCGGGCGCCGGCGCGGCACCGGCGGCGGGGGTCCGCCGGACCGTGAGCCTCCGGAGGGGACGCGGGCCGCGGCCCACTCCGTCTCGCATGCCGTCCGCGACGGCCGCCACGACCGGGCGGACGACCGCCACGACGAAAAGGAACGTCGCGGCCGCCGCGGGCGCGAGCCTCGCGACCGCGGCCGCCGGATACAGCGCAAGACCGGCGCCCAGGAGCGCCCCCACCGA
>JBQTJL010000225.1:0-3280 GCA_052387135.1 Methanobacteriota archaeon
GTGGACCGGCATCGTGCTTGCGAACGGCCGCCGCGAGGATTGGGTCATCCGGGACTTGTTCGCGTAACCAGTCGTCGCCCTGGCCGAACACGACGTACCGCCTGAACTTGACGGCGACTGATCACGCAGGCAACGTCGCGACGCGCACGGTTTCGGTGGCTTCCGTCCAGGTGGCGCCCGAGGTGAACGTGACGGTGCCCGAGTTCGTCGAGCAGGACGGGCGCAAAGCGATCCGGATCCGGGCCAACGTCACGATGCCGGCGTACGGGCTCGCGGCGGAAGCGGTCCGGATCTGGGTCGGAAACGTCACCACGTCGACGACGCGGTTTTCGGCGAACGTGACGAACGTGTCGGGCGAGCTCGTGCGGTTCTGGACGACGGACAACCTGCTCGACGGGGGTTTGTGGCGGAACGTTTCGGTCGAGGCGAGGTTCGGGAACGCGTCGCGGCTCCTTGCGTCCGAGTTCTTCGTCCCGGTCACGCTCACGGGCCAAGGCCACCCGTACTCGAACCTGACGCGGTACCGGACGTATGGGAGCGTGAACGGTTCGGATTCCGAGCGGTACCGCATCCAGCATCCGGCGGGGTGTGGGAGCGAGATGACGGTCACGGTCACGAGTCTCGAGAACGTCGATGTCGACCTCGAAGTGTTCGACGGCGATCTCACGAACCCGGTGGCGACCGGCGTGACCGATCCGCACTCGGCGACGAGCAACGCGACGAGCGAGACTATCACGGTGGATGACCTCCTGCCCGGCGAAGTCTACACGGCCCGCGTCTGGTCAAAGAACGGCGACAACAGCGCGTACGAAGTCACGTACACAAAGCTTGATTGCGCGAGCCCGCCGGCACGCTCCAAAGAGTTCGCGCGCCACGACGGGCAGGCGTTCATCTCGGTATGATGGGTCACGCAGGCCGGCTCCGCGGCTAGAGAGTCGAGCGGGCCAGGGTTTGCCGCATCGGGAACCGGCCCGCGTAGCCCCTGGGAAGGGAAAACAACCGGACACGCATGGGGACATGGGAGCGCCGGCCGTAATGCGATGCAAAGGAAGCAAGGGCAGGCCGTTTCACGGCAATCCATATATAGCCACGGAGAGGGGTTCCATGCCGAGGCCGCTGGAGCATCAGAAATGAGGAACGGACGCGGCGTTCGCGGGCGAGCCGGCGTCGTTGCGCTAGTACTAGCCACGCTGATGGCGGAGCCGGTGGTCGCGCTGCTGCCGGACGACTTTCCCGGCGTCACGGGTGGGCCGTGGGGGGCGTGGTGGACCGAGACTGTCGCGGGGGGGTGTTCTTGCGTGTCCGCTCCGGGCTTCGATCTGGATGCCGGGGACCGCCCCCACATCGTTTTCCGAGAGACCGGGGGAGGACCGACGTGGTACGGGAACCGGACAAGTTCCGGCTGGGTGCTTTCGAGTCTCGGAACGAATGGAAGCTTGCCCGACCTCGAGTTGGACTCTTCGGACCGTCCCCACGTCTCCTTCTTCTCCCGAACGTCGCTTCCTCCTCCCGAAGACGCGAACCTCATGTATGCGCGTCTCAACGGTTCCACGTGGGAGTTCGAGGCGGTGGATTCGCCAGGGGATGTCGGTCGTGAAAATCACATCCGTGTGGATGCCAGTGGTTGGCCCCACATCAGCTATTACAAGCTCGACGTCTTTGCGGACGACTACGACATGAAGTACGCGTTCAAGAACGAGACCGGGTGGCATGTCGAGGTCGTCGAAGCCCCCGGAAAGGTGGGAGCGTGGAACGGCCTCGACCTCGATGCGAACGGGACCCCGCACGTGGCGTACTGTTCGCTGACGTTGAACCCGACGTGGTGCGGCTTGAAGTACGCGAAGCGCAACCCGAACGGGACGTGGGACGTGGAGGTCGTCGACACGCAAGGCGGAGCCCACGTGGCGATCGCGGTCGATTCGCTGGGCCGACCCCACATCTCGTACGAAGGCGCGGGCGAAGTGTTGAAGTACGCCGTGTGGAACGGGTCGGCGTGGGAGATCGAGACGGTCGATTCGGATGGGCGGACGGGATGGTACACGAGCATCGATCTCGATTCGCGGGGTCGACCGCACATTTCGTACCGCCAGCCGGACCCCGAAGGCAATCCGCTTCGGGGGCACCTCATGTACGCGACCATGCCCAATGGTGGGTCTTGGCGGGTCGAGCCCGCCGACGCGCTCGGCGATTCGCTGGAGTCCACGATCGTGGTCGATTCGCACGACCGACCGCGAATCGCGTACAACTATTGGCGTGACCAGGTCGACACGCCGTCGGGGATCCGCGGAGCGTTCATGGTGAGATACGCCGAACCGCTGTCGACGGTGCTGGGCGCCGTTGGCGAGTAGTGGCGCGCCCGGCGCGAGAGCACCCTGCCTCACCCTCGCTGGATTCGGTACCAGTCCAACGCCCTGGTATGCACCCAGCCCTGTTGGACGGTTTCTGGATGAAGACGAGGCGAAAGCCGAGACGCTCGGCGGCGTCTTGGAAGTCGTCGCTCCGGTAGCAGCTCCCGTTGTCCACCCGAAGCCCGGTCCCGGGCGCGTTGCACGTCGTGGGGAAGCGATCCATGACGACTTTTTCGATTTCGCCCGCCGACTTTGAGGTATTTCGCACCCATCGAGTTGACGAGGACCGCCGCTCTGGAGCCGCCACACTTTCACCCCTCACGCAACCCACCGCTTGTCGGCGATTTTCGGCGACGTCGACAAGTTCACGTGGAATCCCCCGGAAATCGCCGGAATCGCGTTGACCCATAAGCCCGGAAGCGTGCAATTTCGAAACATTGATAGCTGGCGGTAATGTTGAGAAACCGCAGCGCGCGCCTTCATCTTTCAGCCTCCCAAACGAAAGTTTTTGTGCCGCGCTGCCTTCGTTCCTTTGAGCCTCGGCGCTAGCCCCCGCCAGGGCGCTTGCCGTTGTGCACCTGGGTCCCACCGGGCACTGGTCCCCTCGTCCGTTACCGGCCTCTTATAGACGGACGCGACGAGAGAGGGGTCTTCCGTAGTCTCCGGGTGAACCACGTGGCGTCCCGATTCCCGAAGATCCTCGCCTCGCTCTCGGTGCTGTTCTTCGCCGCCGCGTACGCCCTCGTGGTGCTGCCTGCGGAGCCCGCGACGGATCGGCCGGTCGAGCTTACGCAATCCAGCGCCACGACCGCGAAGGTCGAGTTCTTCAGCGAGGTGGGCTGTCCCGCGACCCCCGCGTCCGCGAAGGTCGGCGAGGTCGGCGTGCCCCCGAGCGCGGTGCCGCCGCCGCTTCCCGCGAACGTCCGCTGTGC
>JBQTJL010000226.1:0-7493 GCA_052387135.1 Methanobacteriota archaeon
TCGGGGACGCGCTCGGGAACATCACGAACTCGAGCGCGGCGCTCTCGACCACCAAACGGCCGCCGTCCGCAGGCCAGCTCCTCATCGGGCTCGTCGTCTGGGTCGGCGTCACCGGCGCCCTCGTCGCCGGCGGCCGGGTGGCCATCAAGTACTTGAAGCCGAAGGTCTAACAGCGGGGCGTGCGTGCGTACTGCCGACGCTGCGACCGCGCCGTCGACGCGGTCGGCGACTGGCCCGGCCGATGCGGGGCCTGCCGCGGCCGGATCGAGGAGGCGCCGCTTGCAGACGTCGTCGCCCCTCGCCTTCGGACCCTCTTCGTCGGGATCAATCCCGGGATCGAGACCGCACGGCGCCGCCACCATTTCGCGAACCCGGGGAACCCCTTCTGGCGCCTTCTTTCGGAATCCGCGCTCACCCCCCGCCTCCTTCGGCCCGACGAGGAACGGGCGATGCTCGCGCTCGGGCTCGGGCTCACGAACGTCGTCTCGCGCGCGACGGCGGGCGCGGCAGACCTCGTCGCCGAGGACGTGCGACGCGGCCGCGAACGGTTCGCCATCCTCGTCCGGCGCGTCCGCCCCCGGGGCCTCGCGTTCGTCGGCAAACAGCCGTTCCGGATGGCCCTCGCTCGCCGCGGGCCGGTCGCGCACGGTGAGGTCGCCGAGCCGTATCTTGGCGCGGGGTGCTTCGTCCTTCCGTCGACGAGCCCGGCGAACGCCGCCGTCCCCTACCGCGAGAAGCTCCTATGGTTCCGGCGCCTCTCGGAAACGCTCAAAGGGTAGCCGCGCATCACGGGTGCGGATGCCCCCGCGCTTCTACACGCCGGCCGAGGCCGACCGGTCCCTCCCGCGGATCGCCGGACTCCTCCGCGGGATCCAGAAGGACCAGGAGTCGCTGCATTTCGTCTCCGAGCAGGTCCGCGACCTCGAGGCGATGTGGGCCGAAGAGATCCACTCGCCCGCCTGCCGCGACCACGCCGACTATGCGCGATACACCCGAGAGCTCGCGTCCGTCGCGGCGCGGATCCGCGACGGGTTCGCCGAGATCGCAGCGCTCGGGATCGAGGTGAAGGACGTCCGGTCCGGCCTCGTCGACTTCTACGCGGTCCGCGGAGACGTGGTCGTCCACCTCTGCTGGCAGCTCGGGGAACCCGCCGTCGCCCACTGGCACACGCTCTCCGGCGGATTCGCCGGTCGCCGACCCTTGGAGGAATTCTGATGCGGGGCCGTGCCACCCTCGGGCTCGTTCTGTGCTTTCTTCTCGCGCCCGCCGTGGTAGGGCATCCGGATCCCGCGATCCAGCACGGGCAGACCCTCGACGTCTCCGGCCTCTCGGTGCCCGACCTCGTCGTGCCGGGCCACCGGTTCGGCGTGTCGTTCACGGTGACGAACAAGGACACGCGCGAGCGGACGTTCGCGCTCTTTGCCGAACTCTATCGCTGGCGCGACGGCGAAGAGTGCGCGGCCGGGCAGTCCGGGTTCAACGCGCCGTACCAGACGAGCCTCGGCCACGTATCGAGCACGTTCAAGGTCCTCTCTCTTTCCGCGCGGTCCTCTATCGGAATCGGCGAGGACGACTGGCCGCAGGTGGTGAACGGCACCACGATCGGCTCCGACGGCCCGTACCGGTACTGCGTCTGGGCGCACACGGACAAGTTCTGCAAGGACGGTTCGTCTCCGACCGCCGGCCGCTGTCCCCCCCTGCAAGACAACCATCCGTGGTATCTCGACCACGAGCCCGCGCGGCTCCTTGTCCGGCGCACGAACCACGAACCCACGATCGCGGTCCGCGTCGACCGTGTCGAAGGCGGGCCTACGACGCCCTTTGCCTTCGAGGCGGAGGTCGCCGACGCGGACGACGACGCGGTCGAGGTCGCGTGGGACTTCGGCGACGGCACCACCGGCCGCGGCGCGCGCGTCGTCCACCGGTTCGCCGTCGAGGGGACCTTCCGGGTGAACGCGACCGCGACCGACGGGTTCGCCCGCGTCCCGGCGGCCGCCCCGATCGTGGTCACGGTCACCGGGGCGGTCGAAGACGGGCCCGACGACGAGACGCCGGGGCCGACCGGACTCTGGGCCCTCCTGGCCCTCGGTGTCGCCGCCGCCTTGCCCTTGCGCATGCGCGTGCGCCTGCGCTTCCGTTAGGTCCGTCGGTTCGCCCACACGAAAAGCCCGATGCCGAGGAGCACGACGAGGCCGCCGACGAGCGACGTGGACGGGGGCACCTCGCCCAGCACGAAGAACGCAAGGAGCGTGCTGCCGACCGGCTCGCCGAGGATCGCGGTCGAGACGACGACCGCCGGGAGCCACGCCAACGTCCAGTTGAAGACCGAATGCCCGAGGAGCATCGGAACGAGCGCAAGGAGCGCGAAGAGGACGTATTGCTCACCGGCATAGCCGGCGAGGGGGACGCCCATAAGGAGGGCGGCCGCGCCGAGCGCGACCGCAGAAGTGGAATACACGACGAACGCATTGGACAACAGGCTGACCCGTCGTCGGAAGCGCCGTCCCGCGAGAAGGTACAGGGTCATCGCGACGGCCCCGGCGAGCGCCAGCGCGTCCCCGAGGAGGGCGCCCCGCCCGAAGTCGCCGCCCGCGATCACGACGACGCCCGAGAGCGCGACGAGGATCCCGGCCCAGCCGCCGGCCGGCACGCGCTCGCCCCAAAGGAAGTGCGCGGCGGTGCCGACGAACACCGGATGCATCGTGACGAGCACGAGGCTCGAGGCGACGCTCGTGTACGAGAGGGACGCGATCCACGTCGCAAAATGGACCGCGAGGACGACGCCGACCAGCGCAAGGAGCGACAGGTCGCGGGCCGAGAGCGCGCGAAGCTCGCGGTGCCGGAGCGCGAGCGCGGCCGGCGCGAGCACGACCGTCGCAAGGAACAGGCGCCAGAACGCGACCGCAAGCGGCGGCGCGTCCGCGAGCCTAATGAAGAGCGCGGCGGTCGAGGCCGCGGCGACGCTCGCCGCGACCGCAGCGCCCAGGACCCAGCCGGGGGGGCGGGCCATCGTCAGATGGCGCCCAAGGCCCGGCCGATGTGTTCGTACGCCGCAAGGCCCTTCCGCAGGTCGTCGACGAGGATCCGCTCGCGGTTCGTGTGGATCACGCGGGGGTCCCCGGGCCCCAGCACCACCATCGGCCGCCGGAGCCGGCCGAACTCGGCCGCTTCGGTCCCGTACGGGACACCGAACACGCGGTCGCGTCCGGTCGCGGCCTTGGCCGCGGCGCGGGCGAGCCGCACGTGGCGGTCGTTCGCGGGGCGCGCGAAGCCCGGGTGCTCGTTCACGACGCGCCAGCGGTAGGGCACGCCGGACCGCCGGAGCGCCGCGTGGAGCCCCCGCAACGCCTCGCGGGGCGAGAGCGACGGAGGGTATCGGAGGTCGACCGTCGCCGTGCATCGGTCCGGCACCACGTTCGGGCGCGTCCCGCCGGAGATCGTCCCGACGCTCACGGTCGCGCCGCCGGTGAGCCGGTGCGGGCGGCCGAGCCGGAATCGGTCGAGCGAGGAAAGAAGCCTCGCCATCGCGCGGATCGCGTTTTCGCCGAGGCCGGGCATGCTCCCGTGCGCCATCGTGCCGCCGGTCGAAAGCTCGACCCACGCAAGGCCCCGCTGGGCGACGGCGACGGCAAGGTCGGTCGGCTCGCCGACAACGAAGAGCCGGGTCTTTCCGAAGAGCCCGGAGCGGGCGAGCGCGGCCCCGCCCTGCATCGTCGTCTCCTCGTCCGTCGTCAAGGTCACGGCAAAGTCGCCGGCCGCCGCGTTCCGCGCGAGTGCGAGCATGCAGGCGACCGACCCTTTCATGTCCGCCGCGCCGCGACCATGCACGGCGCCGGCGCGCTCGACGCCGCCGAACGGGTCCACGCGCCAGCCCTCGCCCGGCGGGACCACGTCGACGTGGCCGGACAGCACGAGGCGGGGCTCGCCGAACGAGGCCACCGCGGCGGTCGGGGAGACGCGACGCACCTTCGCGCCGGAGCCCACGAGCTCGGAGAGCGCGAAATCGAGCGCCTCCTTCCCGGTCGGGTCACGGCCGCGACGGATCAGCTCCTTCAACGTGCGTTTCGCGTACGCCGGGTCCGGCACAAGACCGGAACGCCGCGCCGTCATTTAGGGGTTCCGAAGGATCCACTGGGACGCCTCGCCGATCCCGGGGACGACGGCGGCCGCGTGGCCGTCGAGATCGGTCCGGTGCTTTGCGCCGTGGCCCGTAAGGACGTAGATCCCGCGGCCGCCGAACGCGCGCGCAAAATGCACGTCGTGCGGATGGTCGCCCACCGCGAACGAGCGCGCGAGGTCGATCTCGTGGGTGCGCGCCGCAAGCGACGCAAAGTGCGGGTTCGGCTTGATGCAGGAGCACGCGTCCGCCCGGACGTGCGGACACACGTAGACGGCCTCGATCCGGACGCCTTCGGCCGCAAGCTCGGCGACGACGTGGGCGTTCACGTGCGCGGCTTCCTCGGGGCGGATCGTGCCGCGCGCGATGCCGCCTTGGTTCGTCACGACGAACAGCGCGAAGCGCTCTCCCAGTCGTCGCAACGACGCCGCGGTGTCCGGATAGAAGACGACCTCGTCCGGGCGCCGGAGGTCGCCGCGGTCCTCGATGAGCGTCCCGTCCCGGTCGAGGAACACGGCCGGCCTCATACGAGCTCCAACACGTCCGACTTCGAGACGAGGCCCACGAGGCGACCGCGCTCCATCACGAGGACCGCCGGGTGCTCTTCGACCATCCGGTAGACCGTGTCGACGCTCGTGTCGGGGTCGACCATCGGGAGGACCGGCCCCATCACCTCTTCGACGCGGCGGCGCGCAAGGTCCTGCACGGACCCGGTGACCGCGAGCTGGTGCACGATCACGCGCTCCGAGACCGAGCCCACCGGGACGCCCTTGTTCAAGACCGGGAGCTGGCTGAACGAGTGCTTGCGCATGAGCTCGATCGCGCGTCCGACGAGGTCGCCCGCCCGCACGGTGATCACCGGCGACGTCATGAGGTCCTTGAGTTTCGCCGTGGATTTCTCGGCTTCGGCGAGGCTCCGCACCACCGAGCGCAGCGTCGAGTACCGCGGGTCGACGGTTCCGCCTTCGATGCGCGCGATGAGCGGCTGCGAGACCCCGGCGCGCTTTGCGAGGTCGGCCTGCGTCATGTTCAGCCGTTGCCGCCACAACCGGAGTTCCTCCGGGGACGGGAGATCGAACGCCACGGCGCCCCGATGCGGCTCTCGCATAAAAGCGTTTCTCCTCATGCGCGGACGAAAGGAGGTTTTAAAATGCCCGCTCTCGTTCGGGGGCCGTGCAGAAGGTCCTCGTCGCCGTCGCGTGGCCGTACGCGAACGGGCCGCTCCACTTGGGCCACATCGCGGGGTCGCTTCTCCCGCCGGACATCTTCGCGCGCTACCACCGCCTGCGCGGGAACGACGTCGCGATGGTCTCCGGCTCCGACATGCACGGGACGCCGATCACGGTGGCCGCGGAGAAGGCGGGCGAGCCTCCCGAGGCGTTCGCCGAGAAGAACCGCCGGCTCCACAACGAGGCGCTTCGCGCGCTCTCGATCCACTTCGACCTCTTCACGAGCACCGCGACCGCGAACCACCGCGAGGTCGTCCACGAGATCTTCCTCACGCTGCAGCGGAACGGCTACATCGAGATCCGGACGATGACGGCGCCGTACGACCCGAAGGCCGCCCGGTTCCTGCCGGACCGGTACGTCGAGGGCGAGTGTCCCCACTGCCATTTCGGCGAGGCGCGGGGCGACCAATGCGACGAGTGCGGTCGCACCCTCGACCCGCAGGAACTGATCCGCCCGCGGTCGAAGCTCACGGGGGCCCCGCCCGAGTACCGGGAGACCGAGCACTTCTTCCTCCGCCTCGACAAGCTGCAGGACGCGCTCTCCCGCTGGGTGGCGGGGCAGCGCGAGAAGGGCCATTGGCGGCCCTCCGTCGTGAACTTCACCGAGCAGTGGTTGAAGGAGGGCCTGAAGCCGCGCCCGATCACGCGCGACCTCACCTACGGCGTGCCGATCCCGCGCGAGGCCGGGGAGCACCCGGGAAAATGCATCTACGTCTGGTTCGAGGCCGTGATCGGGTACCTCTCCGCGACGATCGAGCTCTCGGACTCTCGCGCGCGCCCGCAGCTATGGAAAGAGTATTGGAACGACGCCGCCGCGAAGCATTACTACTTCCTGGGAAAGGACAACATCCCGTTCCACACGATCATCTGGCCGGGGGTGCTCGCAGGCTACGGCGAGCGGCCGGGGAAGCTCGGGCGGCTCACGATGCCCCACGACGTGCCCGCAAACGAGTTCCTGCAGTTTGCCGGCGCCAAATTCTCGAAGTCGAGGGGGAACGCGTTCTACGTCCTCGACCTCCTTCAGCACTTCGACGAGGATCAGGTCCGCTACTACCTTGCCGCGAACATGCCCGAGAAGGGAGACACCGACTGGACCTGGCCCGACTTCGTCGCGAAGGTGAACGACGAGCTTGCGGACACCGTCGGGAACTACGTGAACCGCGTCCTCACGTTCCTCCACTCGTTCCGGGGCGGCCTTGCGCCGACGCCGGATCCCCGCGCGACGGCCGCGATGCGCGAAAAGCCGGGGATCCGCCGGGACGAGGAGGAGATCCGCCGGCGCCTGTCGTCCGCGGCGACCGCGCTCGAGGAGTGCCGGTTCAAGGACGCGCTCGGGGCCGTGATGGAGATCGCGCGGATCGGGAACCGGGCCGTAAACGAGCTTGCCCCGTGGAAGGCGAAGACGGCCGACGACCCTCGCGCGGCCGCGATCGACGCCGAGCTCCTCTGGCACCTCGGCGTCGTAAAGTCGCTCGCGGTCGGGCTCCAGCCGTTCCTTCCGCGGCTCTCGGACGAGATCTGGCGGGAGCTCGGCGAGCCCGGGCCCTCGCCGCGCGCGGTCGCGGAACGCTCCGACGGGCGCGACCACTGGCCGGCCGCCGTCCTTTCGGTCGTCCCCGGTCAGCGACTGGGGCCGGTCCGCCCGCTCGTGCGCAAGCTCGACGTACAGGCAGTTCTCGACGAGTTCTCGCCGGCCGCGCCCCTTCCAGCGAGCGCGACCGCGCGTCCCCCAGGAGGAAAACCCATGGTGTCGCTCGAGGAATTCCAAAAGATCGAGCTGCGGATCGCCGTCGTGAAGTCGGTCGACCCGCACCCGAAGGCGGACAAACTGTACGTCGTGAAGGTCGACATCGGCGGCGAGGAGCGGCAGCTCGTCGCGGGCCTGCGGCCGTACCTTCCGCCCGAAAAGCTCCTCGGAAAGAAGGTGGTCGTCGTAGCGAACCTCGCGCCGGCCACGATCCGCGGCGTCGAGTCCCAAGGGATGCTGCTTGCCGCCGAGGCCGACGGAACGGTCACGCCCCTTACGCCCTCCGAGGACATCCGTGCCGGTGCGACGATCCGATAGTACCGCTTCCACCAGCGTTGTTCGAGTCTGTTCGGGGCTCGGGCGGAGGCTGGGGCTGGGGCTCGGTCGGGCCCGGACCCGG
>JBQTJL010000227.1:0-3867 GCA_052387135.1 Methanobacteriota archaeon
GATCCTTTCGCGTTCGTAGTCCCACCGCGGCGCCTGGTGTGCGGCCTGGAGGTCGTTTTGGGAGGCCGTGAGCCCGATGCGGCCTGCCTTGCGCGCGCATGTCCGCCGTATACGAAAAAAGCTCGGCATTGCTGTACAGCAGGGCACCGAAAGGAGCGGTTGCTTCAAATAGCAGGAAGGGCCCACGCGGCGGCTACTATTGCATGAGCACGAATCCTCCGAGGCCTCCGGTCCTCGTCCCGTTCCGCTGCCCTTCTTGCGCTGCGCCGAACGCGGTCCATCTCCTCACCGTGAGCCGCGCCGGCGGCTTCCGCTGCGTCGAATGCGCCCGGTTCCTTCGCTCCGGCGAGGTCTCGAAGGCGCTGAACCTCTTTGCTAAAGCAGCCCGCCCGGCTTCACCACCATGAGGTAGGCGATCGCAAGGACGAGCACGGCGAGGACCACGCCGACGATCGTCCCGCGCCGTCGTAGGGCGAGGTATCCCGGCGCCGTGGGGCCTTCGGCTTCGAGCGCTTCGATCTGGCGCCGCAGCGTCGGCGTGTAGACTCCGAGGCCGAGCACGACGACGACCGCGTACATCGCGATCGCCGTAGCAAGCCATGCGGTGCGCCACGGCCATTCGCCGAGCACCACCATCGCGACTCCGGTGACGAGAAGCAGGCCGCAGGCCGGATTCGCGACGCGATCGTCGAGGAACTTCACCGACCGCAGGACGTGGCCAAGGTGGGTCGGCTCGCGATGCGCACGAGCAAGCAGGATGCCGTAGACGGCGTTTGCGCCGACCGCGAGGATCGCCAGCACCACGTGGACCCATTTCCGTAGAAGGTACGCCGAGGGCATTGTCCAGCAATGGGCTTCGACGTACAAAGGCATGAGGTGCAGCCGCGCGGTTGCGGCACGACACGCGGTCCGGAGGCGTTTTATGCCGCGGGCGCGATGGCGGCCCGGCTTCGAAGGGGGATCCTCATGGACCGCGCAAGGATCCTCGTGCTCGTGTTCTCAGCGCTCGTCGCGACCGCGACGCCGGCGATGTCCGCGTTCTCGCTCGACAAGACCGCCTATTTCAGCGGAACGCTCGGGAAGAACGAGGTCGCGACGCATTCGTACGACAACAGCGCGAACGACGCGCCCTGCGCGCTCGACTACCTGTACTCGGTCACGCTCACATACACGCCGTCGAGCCACACCGTGACCTTTGAGGTCGCGACGGACTCGTACACGTTCACGCGCACGACGAGCTCCGGCTATGCGTCCGTCTACTTCTGGGGCGACGACTGCGAAGAGTTCACGATCTCGCTATCGTCCTCGACGCTCCGCGACCATAAGACCCTGAGCTACAACGTGCGGGTCTACGCGGACTTCCAGGAGCCCGACTTCGTGATCTGCCCGTACACGGTCGAGGCGGCCTTCGACCTCTGCTGCCCGTTCACGACGACGGAGGCGTTCGCGCCATGCCCGCCGCCGTGCTTCTCGTACCCCTGCCCCGAACCGATGGCCCCGAAATAGCGCCCGGGACCTAGACGCGCCGTCGGGCGAAGGCCACTGCGGCGAGCGTCACGAGGAACGCGACGAGCGTCGCGGAAGGCGTCGCGGTGTCGACGTCGGACGGTGCGGCGCCTCCCACGGTCGGCGCGGCCTCCTCGTCCGGCGGGTTCCCGGGTCCGTCCCCGCCGGCCACTTCGAAGACGCCCCGCATCCACGGGTGCATCCGACAGTAATAGGAATAGAATCCGGGCGCAAGGTCGGTCGGCGTCTCCCAGACCGGCACGGTGTCTTCGCGGGGGGCCCCGTCGACCGGGTCGAGGTTCCCGAGCCAGCCCGAGTCGAACACGCCGTCGCTTCGGGGATAGTTCGAAAGCACCTCGCCGTCGCAGGGCCACGCGCAGGACGAGACCGCGTGGCGGACGCCAAGGGCGCCCGCGTCCGCGCTCACGAACGCGAGCCTACCGCCTTCGGGGATCCGCGGCGCCCCGCCGAGAGGGCCCGAGAGGCTCCGGTCGCCCGGGACGAACATGAAGTCCGAGATCACCACGCGTGTCGCCTCGCTTGAGGCCGGAATCGCGGTGGGGTCCTTGTCGCAGGTCGCTCCGAACGCCGACCCGCAGTACTCGCCGTGGCCCTCGTCCCACGGCTTCGTCGGTTCGCCGAGGAGCGGATCGCCGCCGTGGAGCGCCCGCGCCCCGAGCGTCGTCGCGTCGCAACGCCCTGGCGTCGTCGCGGGGGGCTGCGCAAAGTCGATGTACATCCCGGCGTACGCCATCGCCTCGTAGGTCGCGTGCGCGCGGTTCGCGTAGAGGCCGAACACCGCGAGCCGGTCGCCCGCGTGGACCGGGGCCCGGAAGTCGGGGAGCGTCGTCTCCATCTGGAAATCGTGGCCCGCCGGGAACGCGCGAGGCTCCCGGTGGACCTTCCGCGACCGCGCGATCGTGACGCCCGCGTAGCCGTCGTCGTCGAGGTCGGCCTCGCAGCCGGACCCGTCCGGCCCGAGGTTCGCGACCCGGACCTCGATGCCGTTCTCGTGAAGGTGGCCCGCGGTCCCGATGACCGTCCCGGCCTTTTCGATCGTGAGGAGGCGGCCCAATGGCTCGTCCGGCGGATAGACGAAGAGGCCGTCCCCGGCGCGCTCCCGCGGCACGTCGAAGGTCGCGCCCCAGAGCCGGCCTTCGAGGGCGTGGTATTCTTCGCCCTGCGCGCCGAGCGTCGAGGCGTCGCCGTCCACGAACCGGATCGCAAGGTCGAGGTAGAGCGTGCGGGTCTCGCGCCCGAAGTTGTGGATCATGTAGAGGAGGATCAACGGGTCGCCCGCCGCAAGGTGCACTCCGTACCGGGGCCCGCCGGGCTCCGCGTCGGAGCGCGCCTCGATGTCGGCCCGCGTCGCCTCGCCGCCCGCGCCGAAGACCCACGCGAGCGCGCCGCCGTATGTCGGCTCGTCCTCCCGCGCCGGCCGGAGCCAGTGCGCGTGGTGGAGATGGATGTCGTGTCCGTCGAGCGGGCGCCCCGTCTCCGCGTCGATCACGACCGGTTCGAAATAGGTGATGAAGCCGTCCGCCTGCCACACGTCGACGTGCAGGCGGTTGTTGTTGTAGCCGGGCGTCACGACGAACGGTCCGTACCGCAGCGTCGTCTCGCGTGCGGTGCCGGGCGGCGCGGGCAAGAGAGCGGCGGCGGGACCGTGAAGGCCGGGATCGACCGGGACCGAGACGTCGAGGAGGTCGACCTCGGACGGGGCGCCACCGACCACGGGGACGCCCTGCGCGAGGAGGACGAGGAGCCAGACGGCCGTCGGAAGGCGCGCTCGGAGCATCGGGACGACCCCGACCGAAGTACGGCTCCGGGACGATATATCCTGCGGCCCGATTCCGTCAGTTCGGCGGGTGCAACGGTGCCGGCACGATGCCGGGCGGCCGTTCGATGCCAAGGTGGCGGCGCGTCGCAGCAAGGACGCGCGCGCCGTAGTGCGCGTGGTAGACGCAGATCGCGACGAGGACAGCCTCGGCGGTCGGCATCGCGATCGGGGCCCTGCGGCGCGATTCGAGGAAGCGGCGCACGACCGGCGCGTCCCGTTCGCCGAACACGTCGACGAGCGCGCGCGAGACCGCCTCCTCGAGCCCGGCGTAGTCCGGCTCGGGGACAAGCACCGTGTGGCCCCGGCAGAGCTCGTCGCGACGGCCGACGTGCTCGTCCACGTCGAGGTTGTCCGCTTCGTACGAGCAGAGGAGATGGATGGATTCCGCGTCGATCACTTCGTTCCAGAGCGCTTCGAGCTTGCGGGCGGCGGAGGGCATGCCGTCCTTTTCGAGGATGTCGACCATCTCGCCCCACGCCCGGATCTCGCGGCTCCCCGTCGCGGCCGCCCGCGCGCGCGAG